>NZ_JBCEBL010000010.1:0-232090 GCF_049472615.1 Azospirillum sp. 11R-A
CGGGTCGTAGTTCTTGTAGACCCGGTGGCCGAAGCCCATCAGGCGGAAGTTGTCGTTCTTGTCCTTGGCGCGGCGGACGAACTCGGGGATGCGATCCACCGAACCGATCTCTTCCAGCATCTTCAGAACGGCTTCGTTCGCACCGCCATGGGCCGGACCCCACAGCGAGGCGATGCCGGCGGCGATGCAGGCGAACGGGTTGGCGCCCGACGAACCGGCCAGACGGACGGTGGAGGTCGAGGCGTTCTGCTCGTGGTCGGCGTGCAGGATGAAGATCTTGTCCATCGCCTTGGACAGGATCGGGTTGACCTTGAACGGCTCGCAGGGCGTGCCGAAGGTCATGTAGAGGAAGTTCTCCGCGTAAGACAGGTCGTTGCGCGGATACATGAAGGGCTGGCCGGTCGAGTACTTGTAGGCCATCGCCGCAATCGTCGGCATCTTGGCGATCAGGCGATGCGCGGCGATCTTGCGCGCGGTCGGATCGTTGATGTCCAGCGAGTCGTGGTAGAAGGCCGACAGGGCGCCGACGACGCCGCACATGATCGCCATCGGGTGGGCGTCACGGCGGAAGCCGCTGTAGAACTTGGTCAGCTGCTCGTGCACCATCGAGTGGCGGCGCAGGATGTTCTCGAACTCCGTGCGCTCGGCCGCGGTCGGCAGGTGGTTGTTGAGCAGGAGGAAGCAGACTTCCGGGAAGGTCGAATGCTCGGCCAGCTCATCGATGGCGTAGCCGCGGTGCAGCAGCACACCCTCGTCGCCGTCGATGTAGGTGATGCCCGATTCGCAGCTGCCCGTGGAGGTGAAGCCCGGATCGTAGGTGAAATAGCCGGTCTCGGCGTAGAGCTTGCGGATGTCGATCACGCTCGGCCCGACGCTGCCGTGCATGATCGGCATCGTGACCTGCTTGCCCGTCTTATTGTCGATGAGGGTAACGGTGTCCTTGCCGTCCTCAGTCTGGGTCATCTCGGCACGTCCTTATCGTTGAGGGTCGGGCTTGGTGCCCTTTTTTCGTCGGCGCAGCATAGTTCCATGGCTGCCCGATGGCAACGCACGGAAATGACCATTATGCTGCACCCGCTGCATCGCGGATGCGAGAAAGCGTCGCTTCCCGACCCAGCAGTTCTGCCACCTCGAAGATCGGCGGCGACACCGTCGAACCTGTCAGCGCGGCGCGCAGCGGCTGCGCCACCTTGCCCAGCTTTTCGCCCCGTGCCTCGGCGAAGGCGCGGACCTGGGATTCGAGCGCGGCGGCGGTGAACTCCGGCTCGGCGGCGAAGGCGGCCGCCAGTTCCCTCAACAGAGTGCGGCCCTTTTCATCCAGCAGAGCGGTTGCTTTTTCGTCATAGCTGAGCGGCTGCGGCGCAACGTAGAAGCGTGCGCTCTGGGCCAGATCGACGACGGTGCGGGCGCGCTGCTTCAGCCCGTTCATCGCCCGCGTCAGAAGGTCGCGTTCCGCCTCGGACAGGCCATGGCCGAGATCGGCCTCCAGCCGCGGAGCGATCAGGCCGAGCAGGCGGAAATCGTCTGCCAGACGCATGTAATGGGCGTTCAGATTCTCCAGTTTGGCGAAGTCGAAACGCGATGCCGACCGGCCGATGCTCTCCAGATTGAACCACTCGATCGCCTGCTCGGTCGAGATGATCTCGTCGTCGCCATGCGACCAGCCGAGCCGCAGCAGATAGTTGCGGACCGCCTCCGGCAGATAGCCCATGTCGCGGTAGGCATCGACGCCCAGCGCGCCATGGCGCTTGGACAGCTTGGCGCCGTCCGGCCCGTGGATGAGCGGGATATGGCCGAAGCGCGGCAACTCCCAGCCCATCGAGTTGAAGATCTGGATCTGGCGGAAGGTGTTGGTCAGATGGTCGTCGCCGCGGATGACGTGGGTGACGCCCATGTCATGGTCGTCCACCACCACCGCCAGCAGATAGGTCGGCGTGCCGTCGGCACGCAGCAGGATCAGGTCGTCGAGCTGAGCGTTCTGCACCGTCACCTCGCCCTGGACGAGGTCGTTCAGGACGGTCTGGCCTTCCTGCGGCGCCTTCAGCCGGATCACCGGTGCCACGCCAGCGGGGGCATCGGACTCGGGACGGTCACGCCAGCGGCCATCGTAGCGCATCGGCTGGCCGGCGGCCTTCTGGGCGGCGCGCATCTCCTCCAGCTCTTCCGGGCTGCAATAGCAGCGATAGGCCTTGCCGGCGGCCAGCATCTGGTACGCAACCTCGGCATGGCGGTCCTTGCGCTCGAACTGGCTGACGGCGTCGCCGTCCCAGTCCAGACCCAGCCATTTCAGCCCGTCGATGATGGCGTCCACCGCCGCGTCGGTGGACCGTTGCCGGTCGGTGTCTTCGATCCGCAGCAGGAACTGACCGCCGGTGTTGCGGGCGTACAGCCAGTTGAACAGGGCGGTGCGGCCACCGCCGATGTGCAGAAAGCCGGTCGGCGACGGAGCGAAGCGGGTGACGACGGTCATCGGTCTCTCAATTTCCGGTTCGGCGCTGGTATGATGCGCCGGTGGTTCGACACCGTGGTTTAACACAGCCACCCGGCTTGGAGGCAATGCGATGCGCGCATGGACGGTCGTTGAGGGGCTCGCAGATGGCATCGCTGCGCCGGGAATCCGTTACCGGTGACGGCCGCCGGCTGGCCGGAGGAGGAAACCGACGGTCCCGCGACACTCGGCGGACGCTGGCGGCGACTGCTGGCGCGCATGGGCGGGCGACTCGTGGCGCTCGCGGAGGCGGAGGGTGAGCGCTGGGTGCTGTGGCTGCCCGTCGCCTTCGGGGCCGGTGTGTCGTTCTATTTCGGGCTGCGGCAGGAGCCCGACTGGTGGATCGGAGCGGCGGCGGTCGGCGGCTGTGCGGTGCTGGTGCTGGCGCTGCGGCGATGGTTCGCCATGGCCGGCGTGGCGATGGCGCTCCTGATGCTGGCGGCGGGGTTCCTGGTGGCGCAGGCGCACACCATCCGCATGGCGGCACCGGTGCTGAGCCGCAGCATCGCCGGTGCGACCGTCACCGGCCGGGTGATGGCGGTGGAGCGGCGGCCGGGCGCGGCACGAATCACCCTGCGGGAGGTGACCGTCAGCAAGCTGGCGCCGGAACGGACGCCGGCCGCCGTGCGCGTCCGCCTGTCTGACCGCTTCCCGGCACCGGCGCCCGGATCGGTGGTGCGGCTGCGGGCGACGCTGCTGCCGCCCCAGGCGCCGGCCGAACCCGGCGCCTTCGACTTCCAGCGGCGTGCGTGGTTCATGGGGCTGGGCGGCACGGGCTTCGCCACCGGTGCGCCGGAACTGGTCGAGGCGCCGCCGGTGACGGGGTGGAGCACGGTTGCCATCGCCTTCGAGAAGGCGCGCGGCGCGATTGCCGAGCGGGTGGCGGTTGCCATCGGCGATCCGGTGGAGGCAAGCGTCACCACGGCGCTGCTGAACGGCGAGGAGTTCGGCATCCCGGAAGCGACGATGGACGACTTCCGCAACAGCGGGCTGGCGCATCTGCTGTCGATCTCCGGCCTGCATGTCGGCATCGCCGCCGGCATTCTGTTCTATGTCGTGCGGGCGTTGCTGGCGGCGGTGCCCTACATCGCGTTGCGGTGGCCGATCAAGAAGATCGCGGCGCTGTTCGGCATCCTGTCGGCGCTCGCCTACACGCTGCTGGTCGGGGCGCCGCTGCCGACGGTGCGGTCGGTGCTGATGACCGGCATGGTGATGGGGGCGATCATGCTCGACCGCCACCCGTTGAGCATGCGGCTGGTCGCCTTCGCCGGGCTGGTCACCATGGCCATGGACCCGGAGGGCATGTTGGGGCCGAGCTTCCAGATGTCCTTCGCCGCGGTGGTGGCGCTGATCGCCGCGTTCGAGAAGGGCAGCGTCAGGCTGGCGGAGTGGCGGCGCGATGCCGGATGGATCGTGCGCGGGTTGTTCTATGTCGGCGGGATTCTGCTGACCAGCGTGGTGGCGACGCTGGCGACCTTGCCCTTTTCGCTCTTTCATTTTCAGCAGATCGCCTTCTATGGCGTGCTGTCGAACCTGATCGCCATTCCTATCACGTCCTTCTGGGTCATGCCGTGGAGCCTGATCGCCTACGCGCTGCTGCCCTTCGGACTGGAGGCACCGGCGCTGATCGCCATGAACTGGGGCGACCGGGCGGTGATCTGGACGGCGGAGTTCTTCGGTCGTCTCCCCTGGGCCTCGCTGACCGTGCCGGCGATGCCGGCGGAAGGGTTCGCGCTGCTGGTGATGGGGGGGATCTGGCTCTGCCTCTGGACGCGGTGGTGGCGTTGGCTGGGGATGCTGCCGGTCCTGGCGGGGCTGGCCTCGCCCATGCTGGCGGTGCGGCCGGATGTGCTGGTGGCCGGCGACGGGACAGTGATGGCGGTCAGGCTGCCGGATGGACGGCTCAGCGCGTCGGTCAAGGGCGGCGGGCGGATGACCGAAACCTGGAGGGAGCGCGATGGCGAGCGGTCGGTGGCCGATCCCTGGCCGGCCGACGGGGGATGGAGCGGGGGAGGGCGGTCGCTGGACTGCGATGCGCTTGGCTGCCTGTACCGGGTGCGTGGAAAGACGGTGGCCCTGCCGCGGCTGCCGGATGCGCTGGACGAGGACTGCGGGGCGGCCGATGCGGTGGTGACGGCGGAGGTGGCGCGGCGTTGCCGGGCGGACTTGGTGGTGGACCGCTGGACCCTGCGCCATGAAGGCGCGCATGCGCTGACGGTGACCGCCGAGCGGGTGACGGTGGAGACGGTGCGCGGGCTACGGGGAGATCGGCCCTGGACCGGAGGACAGTGAGAGGAGCTTGGACCTCGCCGATCCCATCCGCCGCGGGGACGGAGGAGGGGATCGGCGGTCGGGCAGGAAAAGCTCAGTACTTGCGCACGAGACCGACCAGCTTGCCCTGCACGCGGACGCGGTCGGCGCCGAAGATACGGGTCTCATAGGCGGCGTTGGCGGGTTCCAGCGCGATGGTGTTGCCCTTGCGGCGCAGGCGCTTCAGCGTCACTTCGCCCTCGTCCACCAGGGCGACGACAATCGTGCCGTTCTCCGCCGCATCGCAGCGCTGGATGACGATGGTGTCGTGGTCGAGAATGCCGGCCTCGATCATCGAGTCGCCGGAAACCTCCAGGGCGTAATGGTCGCCACCGGTCAGCATCGAGGCGGGAACGTCGACGAAGGCGCTGTTGTCGCGCAAGGCCTCGATCGGCGTACCGGCGGCGATCCGGCCATAGAGCGGGAGCTGCACCGTCTCGTTCGCGGCGGCCGGGGTCGGGGCGGGGGGAGCGGTATCGCGGCCGGCGAAGGCGAAATCGCCCTTGATGACGTTGGGTTGAAACTTCGGCTTGGAAGCCACGGTCCGGTTGCGGGAGGCATCGAGACCCTCGGGAAGGCGCAGCACCTCCAGCGCACGGGCCCGGTGGGGCAGGCGGCGGATGAACCCGCGTTCCTCGAGTCCGGTGATCAGGCGATGGATACCCGACTTGGACTTCAGGCCCAGGGCGTCCTTCATCTCGTCGAACGACGGCGAGACACCGCCCTGGCCAAGCCGTTCGTGGATGAACAGCAGCAATTCGTGCTGCTTGCGCGTGAGCATGGATGCCTCCCGGCTTCGGCCAGACTGAAGATGGAACAAAAACTAAACGTTGCTCCATGTTCTAGTTTGGTTCCTGCTGCGCGTCAAGCCCCCCATCGGCTTCTTTTAGAACTTGTGTGGAACATTTGGAACGCGGTGAAACAGTTTTCCGGGTGGTGTTCACCTGTTCCAGTCTTCGTCCAAGCGCCATGTCCTGGCGCTCTGTTCAAGTCTAAATGCTGAGTGCCCCATCCGTCAAAGGAAGCACGGTCACCATGGCGCCGGCCGGCTCCGGGTCGGCATGGGGCGGGCGGGGGATCAGGCAATCGGCCTGGGCGTACAGGGTGGTGATGGCGCTGTCCTGCCGGGCGAAGGGCGTGACGGTCAGGATACCGTCCGGGCCGGCGGCGAGCGTGGCGCGTAGATATTCCTCGCGCCGGTCGTTGGCCCTCAGCGCGCCGGTCAGGCGGGCGCGCAGTGGTAGGCGGTCGTCCTCCGGCGGCAGTCCCTGCAGCACGCGCAGGATCGGGCGGAGGAACAGGAGCGCGGTGACGCCGGTGGACACCGGGTTGCCGGGCAGGCCGAGCAACGGCACCGAACCGGCACGGCCGAACATCAGCGCCTTGCCCGGACGCATCGCCACCGTCTGCACCTCCAGCGCCACGCCGCGTTCGGCCAGCACATCGCGGACGAAATCGTAATCGCCATGCGCCGCCCCGCCGGTGGTGACCAGCAGGTCGCAGCCGGCAGCCCCCTTCGCCAGGGCCGCCACACTTTCCGGCGTGTCCCTGGCGACGCCCAGATTGTGGGCGAGCCCGCCCTGGGCGGTCACCAGGGCGCAGAGGCCGAGCGCATTGGTGCTGACGATCTGGCTCGGTCCCAGCGGGTCGCCGGGCAGGGCGATCTCGTCGCCGGTGGCGAGGACGGCGATGCGCGGCCGGCGATGGACCGACAGCCACGGCACATTGCCGCCGGCGGCCAGCGCGATGTCGCGCGCGGTCAGGCGCCGGCCCTTCGGCAGAAGCTCCTGACCGGCCGTGAAGTCGAAGCCGGCCTCGCGGACGAAGCGGCCGGCGGCCACGGCGCGGCCGATCCGCACGGTGGCGTCGTCGGCACTGCAATCCTCCTGCATCACCACGGCGTCGGCACCGTCGGGCAGGGGGGCGCCGGTGAAGATGCGCACCGCCTCGCCCCGGCCGACCCTGCCGGTGAAGGCATGGCCGGCGGCGGATTCGCCGATGCGGCGCAGCGGGACGGGGGCCTCGGCGGTCGCGGCGGCGATGTCGGCGGCACGCACGGCCCAGCCATCCATGGCGGCGGCGTGGAAAGGCGGCTGGGTCAGCCGGGCGACCACCGGTTCGGCCAGCACACGGCCGAGAGCGTCGGGCAGGGCGACCGTCTCCGCCGGGAGGGCGGCGAAGGCCGACAGGATGCGGGCACGCGCCTCGGCGACGGAGATCATGGCGTCAGGCTCCGGTGGAGGCGGACGCGCCCCACTCGCCGCTCTTGCCGCCGGCCTTGTGCAGCAGGCGCACGTCGGTGACGGTCATGCCGCGGTCCACCGCCTTGCACATGTCGTAGACGGTCAGTGCTGCGACGGTGACGGCGGTCAAGGCCTCCATCTCCACGCCGGTCTGGCCCTTCAGCTTGCAGGTCGCCGTCACGTCCACCGCGTTGCGGGCAGGGTCGCAGGACAGGTCGACCTTGACCGAGGTCAGCATCAGCGGGTGGCACAGCGGGATCAGGTCGGGCGTGCGTTTGGCCCCCATGATGCCGGCCAGCCTGGCGACCGACAGCACGTCGCCCTTCTTCACCCCGCCCTGCATGATGAGCGCCAGCGTTTCCGGCTGCATCAGCACGGTCGCCGCGGCGGTGGCGGTGCGTTCGGTGTCGGCCTTGTCGGAGACGTCGACCATCACCGCCTTACCCTCGGCGTCGAAATGGGTGAAGCCGGTCATCGCACGGTCTCCGTCAAAAGCTTTTCCATGAAGACGCTGACGCCATTGTCTTGGTAGCAGGCATAGGGGCCGCGGTCGGTGAATCCGGCCTTGCGGTAGAGCGCCAGCGCCTCGGGCTGATGGATTCCCGATTCGAGCAGCAGGGCGTTCAAGCCCTCCGCCCGCGCCAGATCTTCCAGCCGGCCGAGCAGACGGTCGCCGATGCGCTGTCCGCGGGCGGCAGGATCGACATACATCCGCTTGATCTCGCCATAGCCGGCCGGATCGACGCGGAGCGCCGCGCAGCCGACCGGAACGCTGTCCTTGCGGGCGACGAGGAAGCGCAGGTCCGGCCCCTCCAGTTCGCCGATGTCGAGCAGGTGGCAGGTGTCCGCCGGATAGAGATCCAGCAGATAGCGGTCGAGCGCCGCCACCAGCGCGATCACGGCATCCTGGCGCGGGCTCTCCGCAGCGATCGACACATCGGCTCTCGCTTCTGCTCCCGTATCGGCCACCGCAACGGTCATCGCATCACACCGGAGCCAGCAGGGCGCGGGTGGCGGCGGCGACGTCGGCCTGCCGCATCAGCGATTCGCCGACCAGGAAGCAGCGCGCCCCGACTTTCGCCATCCGGGCCAGATCGGCCGGGCTGTAGAGCCCGCTTTCCGCCACCAGCATGCGGTCGGCCGGCACATTGGCGGCCAGCTCTTCCGTCGTCGCAATATCGACCGCCAAGGTCTTGAGATTGCGGTTGTTGACACCGAGCAGCGGGGTCCTCAGCAGCAGGGCGCGGTCCAGTTCGGCGCGGTCATGCACCTCGACCAGCACGTCCAGGCCCTGGGCGATGGCGGCGTCCTCGATCTCCGCCGCCTGGGCATCGGACAGCGATGCCATGATGATCAGAATACAGTCGGCACCCAGCGCGCGGGCTTCAGCGATCTGATAAGGATCGACCATGAAGTCCTTGCGCAGGACCGGCAAATCCACCGCAGCGCGGGCGGCCACCAGATACTCGTCCTTGCCCTGGAAATAGGGCTCGTCGGTCAGCACCGACAGGCAGGTCGCTCCGCCCTCGCGGTAGGCACGGGCCAGGGCCGGCGGGTCGAAATCGGGACGGATCAAGCCCTTGGACGGGCTCGCCTTCTTGATCTCGGCGATCAGGCCGTAGCGCCCGGCCTCGACCGCGGCGCTCAGCGCCCGGATGAAGCCGCGCGGCGGGTTGCTCTCGTTGGCAGCCCTGGCGGCGGCCTCCACCTCCGACAAGGGACGGGCGGCCTTGCGGGAGGCCACCAGGGCGCGCTTGTCGTCGTTGATGCGGGTCAGAACGTCGCTCATCAGGCCGTTGCCTCGTTGGTGATGGCGACCAGCCGGCGCAGGCGGTCGCGGGCGCCGCCGCTGTCGATGGCGTCGGCGGCCATGGCGACACCGTCCTTCAGCGTCGCGGCCTTGCCGGCCACCAGCAGGGCGGCGGCGGCGTTCAGAAGCACGATGTCGCGGTAGGGGCTGCGCACCCCGTCGAACAGGGCGTGGATCGCCTCGGCGTTAACCTGGGCGTCGCCGCCCTTCAACTCCTCGATCCGGGCGCGGGCCAAGCCGGCATCCTCCGGCGTCACCTCGAACACCGTCACCTCGCCGTCCTTCAACTGGGCGACGGTGGTGGGGCCGGTGGTGGTGATCTCGTCCAGCCCGTCGGAGCCGTGGACAACCCAGGCGGCCTCGGAGCCCAGCCGTTTCAGCACCTGGGCCAGCGGCTCCACCCACTGCTTGGAGAAGACGCCGAGCACCTGCCGTCTGGCGGTCGCCGGGTTGGCGAGCGGGCCCAGCAGGTTGAAGACGGTGCGGGTGCCGAGCTCGACGCGGGTGGGGCCGACGTTGCGCATGGCGAGGTGGTGGCGCGGCGCCATCAGGAAGGCGATGCCGGCATCCCACAGCGCCCTGCGGACCAGCGCGAAGTCGCAGTCGAGGTTGACGCCCAGCGAGCCGAGCACGTCGGCGGCACCGGACTTCGACGAGATGGCGCGGTTGCCGTGCTTGGCGACCGGCACGCCGCAGGACGACACCACCAGCGCCGCGGCGGTGGAGATGTTGTAGGTGCCGGCGCCGTCGCCGCCGGTGCCGCAGGTGTCGATGGTGCCGGGAGGCGCTTCGACCGGGATCGCCTTGGCGCGCATGACGCGGGCGGCGCCGGTGATTTCGTCCACCGTCTCGCCGCGGACGCGCAGCGCCATCAGGAAGCCGCCCATCTGCGACGGGGTGGCGTTGCCGGACATGATGATGTCGAAGGCGAAGCCGGCCTCGGCCTCGGTCAGGGCGGCGCCGGTGGCGACCTTGCCCAGGATGGCCTTCATGTCGGACAGATCGCCGCTCATGCCGCGGTCTCCAGGCCCACGCTTTCCGGGCGGGGGCGGGTCAAATCCAGGAAGTTCTGCAGGATCTGGTGGCCGTGCTCGCTCTCGATGCTCTCGGGGTGGAACTGCACGCCGTGGATCGGCAGCTCGCGGTGGGCCAGCGCCATGATCAGTCCGTCGGCGGTCTCGCCGGTCACCTCCAGGCAGGCCGGCAGCGTGTCGCGCTCGACGATCAGCGAGTGGTAGCGGGTGGCGCGGAACGGGCTGGGCAGGCCGGCGAGCACGCCGCGGCCCTCGTGCCGGATGTTGTCGACCTTGCCGTGCATGGGGACCGGCGCGCGGATCACCCGGCCGCCGAAGGCCTGCCCGATGGACTGGTGGCCGAGGCAGACGCCCATCAGCGGCAGGCGGGCCTTGGCGGCGGCGCCGATCAGGGGCAGGCAGATGCCGGCGCGGTCGGGATCGCAGGGGCCGGGCGACAGGACGATGCCGTCGGGGCGCAGCGCCATCGCCTCGTCAACCGTCAGGGCGTCGTTGCGGCGGACCTGCACGTCGGCGCCAAGCTCGCCCAGGTAATGGACGAGGTTGTAGGTAAAGCTGTCGTAATTATCGATGAGCAGCAGCATGCGCCTTCCGCCTTCCACCTTTGCCCGGCCACCTTCGCCCGGGTCGTCCGGGCCGTTCCGGCCCTGTTCCAACGATGGACACCCTAGCGGCTGAAAGGGCGGATTTCCAGCCTCCGCGCAGAACTTCGTCCTAGGGCCTCGCGTCCTCACCGGCAGTCGAGCTGCGGCGGCGTCTTCGGCTCGTCCAGGACGTCGCCGCGGATGTCGATTTCCAGCGTCAGCGTGCAGCGGCGGGTCTGGCGCGGCAGGTCGGCGGCCAGCGTCGCCTCGGTGCCGCGATACCGGCAGAGCACGAAGAGCTTGCCCCTCTGCGCGGCGTCGAACTCCCAGAGCTGGACCAGACGGCGCGCGTGCCTGGTCTCGCTGTCGGGCGCCAGGGTGGTGCGCGAGCTGCTGGCCATCTGCTGGCTGCGGTCGCCTTCGATCAGGGTGATGCCGATGAAGCTGTGGCTGTCGCGGCCCGGATAGGGCGCCCAGCCGCCCGGCGCTTCCGGCTGGGCGGTCACGCCGATGGTCGGCGGGCATTGCGGGCCGCCGGCGGCCAGTGCCGGTGAGGCGACGGCGGCCAGCAGCAGCGGGACGGTGACAAGGAACGGGCGCATCGGGCGGTCTCCGGGGACTGGTCGGGCCGTTGAAATGACGGCGCCGTTGCGGCGGCCGTCTTGTGTCGTTTGAGCAATTGCGGTCGCTGCGGCAGGGTGCCACTGTGCGCCGCCCCGGTCGCAGGATGGACATCGTCACCATGGCCCGCAAGGCGCCTTCGAAAGCCCGCAAGGTTCCGCTTCCCCCCTTTCTGTCGAATCCCTTCGTCCTGGCTCTGGCGGCGGTCGCTGCGGTGTTCGCGGTGGCGATGGGCGTCGCGACGCTGACCGGCGGCCGGTCCGGCGGCGAGCAAGCCCGGCAGGCCCCTGTTCAGCAGAGCCCGGCCCAGCAGGCCCCGCCCCAGCAGGCGGCTGTGCCGCCGTCGCCCCCCTCGCTGCCGGCGGCGAAGGCGGAGGCTCCGGCGCCTGCCCAGCATGCGGCGGATGGCCCGGAGCATGCGGTGCCGGAAAAGCCGGCCCAGGCGGAAACGCGTCCGCCCGCGACCACCGTGGCGATGCTGCCGCCGCCGGTTCCCCCGGCCCAGCCCCCGGTGCAGGCACCCTCGGGCAATGCGGCATTGTGGCGCAGGAATGCGCTGCCGGCCGAGGTTCCGCAGGGCAGGCCGATCATCGCCATCGTCATCGACGACATGGGGCTGGACCGCAAGCGCTCGTCCCGGATGGCCGGGCTGCACGGTCCGCTGACGCTGTCCTGGCTGCCCTATGCCCGCGACCTGTCGGCCCAGTCGAAGGCGGCCCGCGCCAACGGGCATGAGCTGATGCTGCACATGCCGATGGAGCCCAGCGTGAAGGCCGATCCCGGTCCGAACGCGCTGCTGGTCTCGCTGGACAAGGGCGAGATCGTGAAGCGGTTCCGCGCGGCGCTGGACAGCTTCGACGGCTATGTCGGGGTGAACAACCATATGGGCAGCCGATTCACCGCCGACCGCGCGGCGCTGGCGCCGGTGCTGACGGAACTGCACCGGCGCGGACTGCTGTGGCTGGACAGCCGGACGACCCCCAACAGCGCCGGACTCGGGCTGGCGCAGGAGCTGAAGATGCCCTGGGTCGGCCGCGACGTGTTCCTCGACAATGTGGAAACGGTGGCGGCGGTGAAGGCCCAGCTGACCAAGACCGAACAGGTGGCGAAGCGCCAGGGCTACGCCGTCGCCATCGGCCACCCGCACGATGCGACAATCGAGGCTCTGGCATCCTGGTTGCCGGATGTGCAAAAGCGTGGCTTCGTTCTTGTCCCGGTCAGCGCGGTGGTGCGGACGCACCATGCCGGCGGCTGACCCGATCCAAAGGAAGCCCGTGGCGATGCCAGTAACGATGACCGATGCGTACAAGGTGGATGGGATGACCTGCAGCGGCTGCGCCCGCTCCGTTTCGAACGCGATCACCAAGGCGGCCCCCAATGCCGCGGTGACCGTCGATCTCGCCACCGGCACCGTCGTGGTCGCCGGCGGCATCCCGGCCGAACTGGTGCAGCAGGCGGTCGAGGCGGCCGGATTCGATTTCGGCGGAGCGGCGGCCTGACGAACCGCTGTTGCGGCGCAACAAAACCGTTTTCTTGTTGTGGGTATTGCGGCATGCTCGGGACCGATGCGATCCGTTCCGCGAGGGTGCGATGCCGCTCTATTCCTACCGCTGCCAGTCCTGCGGCCAGGGGTTCGAGACCCTGGTCCGTTCCGGTGAGACGCCTGCCTGCCCGTCCTGCGGCGGTGCCGACCTGACCCGCCAGCTGTCGAACGTGGCGCCGGAGGGCAAGTCCGGCGCCATCCTCCAGTCCGCCCGTCGGCAGGCCTCCAGGGAGGGGCATTTCAGCAACTATTCGCGGTCGGAACGGCCGAAGGCCTAGGGGCGGGCAGGGTCAGACGGCGGAGCCGGACGGGGCGGCTTCGGCCATCAAGGTCGTGGCGATCCAGTTCTCCAGACGCTCGGCCGCCGCCTGCCAGTCCTGTTCCAGCATCATCGCATGGCCCATGCCCGGCATGAACACCGGCTGGGTGCCCAGCGTCATCGCGGTGGCGACGATCTCAGCGCGCGGGAACAGCAGGTCCTCCTCGGCCCCCATCACCAGCACCGGCATGTCGCGCGGCGGCAGAACGGGGAAGGGGATCCAGCCGCCGATGTCGAGCAGGACGCGGCGCGACTCCTCCTGCAGGAAGCTCTCGTACTTGGCCGCTTCGGCGTGCGGCATCTTGTCGGAGAACATGGCGCGGCGGATGGCGTCGGGGTTGATCGCGGTCTCGCCGAAGGTCATCAGCATCGACATCTGCTGGAACACGTAGGGCGAGCGCCAGGCCAGCCCCATGGTGGAGGTCAGCAGGCCGTAGGGCGGCGCTGACGCCATCAGCACGCCGGCCGGAAAGCGGCGCTTCGCCAGCGCGCGCTGCACCACCATGCCCCCCATCGAATGACCGATCAGCACCGGGGGAGCGGACAGGCGGCCCGCCGCCTCCAGCACGTCGTCGACATAGTCGGCGATGCCGAAATCATGCAGCCGGTCGCGCCCTTCGCTGTTGCCGTGGCCGCGGAGCGAGACGGCATGCGCCTCCCATCCCCGTTCGGCGAACCAGGGCAGGAACTTGGCGTCCCAGATCCAGGCGCCGCTGAAGGCGCCATGGACGAACAGGAGCGGCGGCATCTTGGCGGTGCCGGCGGGAGGTGTTTTGGCGGGATGGCGGCTGATGATTTCCAGGCGGGACATCGGATCGCAGGTTGTTGTTTTGCACTGCAATAAGCATGGTGGGCGAAGTGGCGCCTGTCCAGACACGGTCCCGGCAACCCTGCTTTGTAAGGGCCTGCTCCATAAGGGGACTTGGCAGCGTTTGACGCCGCCGGTGCGGTTTGCGACAGTCCGGACCCGCAACACAGAACCGGAGAGCGCCCGTGCCGAATCCACCGGTCCTCGATCCCGCGACGCTGACCGCCGAAACCGGCGCCACCGACTATCCGCAGCCTTTCCGGTCGCAGGTCACCGGCCGGCACCGGGTGGTGCTGGGCGATCAGCTGGGCTTGAGCAATTTCGGCGTCAACCTGACCCGGCTCGCGCCCGGCGCCTCCTCCGCCCTGCGTCACTGGCACAGCTGCCAGGACGAGTTCGTCTATGTGGTGGAGGGCGAGCTGACGCTGGTGACCGACGCGGGCGAGACGCTGCTCACCCCCGGCATGTGCGCCGGCTTTCCGCATGGCGTCGCCGACGGCCACCGGCTGATCAACCGCAGCGACCGTCCGGCCAGCTATCTGGAGGTCGGCGACCGCAGCGCTGGCGACGAGATCGACTATTCCGACGAGGACATGGTCTGGCGCGACGGCGCCTATCGTCGCCGCGACGGAAGCGCCTGGGAATGATGGCCGGGAGGATGACTGCCGACGTCACTCTGGTGTTGGGCGGCGCCCGCTCGGGCAAGAGCCGCTATGCCGAGGGGCTGTTGACGGCGCTGGGCGGGCCGCGGGTCTACATCGCCACCTCGCAGGTGTGGGACGCCGAGATGGCCGAGCGGGTGGCGAAGCACCGCGACGACCGCGGCCCGGACTGGACGACCATCGAGGAGCCGCGCGACCTGACCGGGGTGCTGCGCCGGCAGGCTGCCGAGGGCACCGGCGTCCTGGTCGATTGCCTGACGCTGTGGCTGACCAACCTGATGATGGCCGAGGCCGACATCGCGGCGGAAACCGCGGCGCTGGTGGAACTACTGCCGACGCTGCCCGGCCGGGTGGTGCTCGTTTCCAATGAGGTCGGGCTCGGCATCGTGCCCGATAACGCGCTGGCACGCCGCTTCCGCGACCATGCCGGCCGCCTGCACCAATCCATCGCGGCCGTGGCGCCGCGCGTCGTGCTGACCGTCGCCGGTCTGCCGATGTTCGTGAAGGGAACCTCCATATGACCGCCGAGATGGCCGATACGGACGAGCTGAACCGCCGTCATGCCGAGAAGATGAAGCGGCGCAAGGCGTTGCAGGAGCGGGCACTCGCCTCCAAGACGGTGGAGAAGGGCCTGCTGATGGTCCACACCGGCAAGGGTAAGGGCAAGTCGACCGCCGCCTTCGGCCTGATGATGCGCGCTGTTGGCCACGGCATGCGGGTCGGCATGGTGCAGTTCGTCAAGGGCGCCTGGTCCACCGGCGAGACGGTGGCGCTGGAGCGCTTCGAGGATCTGGTCGATTTCCACACGATGGGCGAGGGCTTCACCTGGGACACCCAGGACCGCGCCCGCGACATTGCCGCCGCCGAGGCCGCCTGGGCCAAGGCCAAGGAGCTGATGGCCGATCCGCGCTATCGCCTGATCGTGCTGGACGAGCTGAACATCGTGCTGCGCATGGACTATCTGCCGCTGGACGAGGTGCTGGCGACGCTGGCCGCCCGCCGGCCGGACCTGCATGTCTGCATCACCGGCCGTAACGCCAAGCCGGAACTGATCGCCGCCGCCGACCTCGTCACCGAGATGACGCTGGTCAAGCACCCGTTCGAGGTCGGGGTGAAGGCCCAGGCCGGCATCGAGTTCTGACGCCATGCCGTCACAGCCGATACGATCCCGGGCGATCATGTTGCAGGGCACCGGCTCGGACGTCGGCAAGTCGCTGCTGGTGGCCGGGCTGTGCCGGGCGCTGGTGCGGCGCGGGCTGAGCGTCCGGCCGTTCAAGCCGCAGAACATGTCCAACAACGCCGCGGTCACGGCGGATGGCGGCGAGATCGGCCGTGCCCAGGCGCTACAGGCGCGGGCCTGCGGCGTGGCGCCCAGCGTCCATATGAACCCGGTGCTGCTGAAGCCGCAGTCGGACATCGGCAGTCAGGTGGTTGTGCGCGGCGTGGTGGTCGGCACCGCGCGGGCCGCCGACTATCAGGCACGCAAGCGCGACCTGCTCGGCACCGTTCTCGACAGTTTCGAGCGGCTGCGGGGCGAGGCCGACATCGTTGTCGTGGAGGGGGCAGGCAGTCCGGCGGAGGTCAACCTGCGGGCCGGCGACATCGCCAACATGGGCTTCGCCACCGCGGCCGACGTGCCGGTGATGCTGGTCGGCGACATCGACCGCGGCGGCGTGATCGCCAGTCTGGTCGGCACCCACGCACTTCTGCCGAAATCTGAGCAGGAGCGGATCAAAGGCTTTCTGATCAATAAGTTCCGCGGCGATGTTCGCCTGTTCGATGAAGGGCTGCGGATCATCGAGAGCCACACCGGATGGCGCGGATTCGGTGTGGTGCCCTGGCTCAGGGAGGCGGCGATCCTGCCGGCCGAGGATGCGGTGGCGCTCGACCGGCCGCGGGAGGCCGGCGACGGGGCGCTGCGCATCGCGGTGCCGATGCTGTCGCGGATCGCCAACTTCGACGATTTCGATCCGCTGGCGCAGGAGCCCGGCGTCGCCCTGACCATGGTGCGTCCGGGCCAGCCGTTGCCGGGCGATTGCGATCTGGTGATCCTGCCCGGCACCAAGGCGACCATTGCCGACCTCGCCTTCCTGCGGGCACAGGGCTGGGACATCGACCTGATGGCCCATTGGCGGCGCGGCGGCCGGGTGCTGGGCATCTGCGGCGGTTACCAGATGCTGGGCCGGCGCATCGCCGATCCCGACGGCATCGAAGGCCCGCCCGGCGAGGCGGCCGGGCTGGGGCTGCTGGATGTCGAGACGGTGTTGAAAGGGCCGAAGGTGCTGGAGGAAGCCCACGGGACCGAGCGGCGCACCGGTGCTGCGGTGGCCGGCTACGAGATGCATATGGGCCGCACCGAGGGAGCCGACCGGGCGCGGCCGATGCTGGAGCTTACCGGCGGCGGAACCGATGGGGCGGAGTCAGCGGACGGGCGGGTGGCGGGATGCTACCTGCACGGCCTGTTCACCGCCGACGGCTTCCGGTCGGCCTATCTGCGCCGGTTGGGAGGCGCCGGGTCGGACCTCGGCTATGGCGTCGCGGTCGAGCGGGCGCTGGATGCGGTCGCGGACCGGCTGGAGAGCGTCGTCGACGTGAACGGACTGTTGGCGGTGGCGCAGGGGTGAGGGCAGGGGTGAAGGAGGGGGCGACGCCCCCTCAGACCGCCTCCTGCTCCACCGATAACGCGCGCGGCAGCTTGAAGACGATGTTCTCGGTCGCGGTGCGCAGCTCCTCCACCGTCACGTCGAAGCGGCTGCGGGCGGCCTCGATGACCTCCTCCACCAGCACCTCCGGGGCGGACGCGCCGGCGGTGATGCCCAGGCGGGCGACGCCGGCCAGGGCGCTCCAGTCGATGTCGGCGGCGCGCTGGACCAGTTGGGCGGCTGGGCAGCCATGGGTCTTCGCCACCTCGACCAGACGCTTGGAATTGGATGAGTTCGGCGCGCCCAGCACCAGCAGCGCCTCCACCTTCGGCGCGATGGCCTTCACCGCCGCCTGACGGTTGGTGGTGGCGTAGCAGATGTCCTCTTTCTTCGGCCCGGCGATGGCGGGGAAACGGGCCTGGAGCGCGGCCAGGATCTCCGTCGTCTCGTCGACCGACAGGGTGGTCTGGGTGGCGTAGGCGAGGTTTTCCGGGTCGCTCACCTCCAGAATCGCGACATCGGCCACCGTCTCCACCAGCACCACGGCGCCCGCGGGCAGCTGGCCCATGGTGCCGATGACCTCGGGATGGCCGGCATGGCCGATCAGAACGATCTGCTTGCCGTCCTCGTGATGGCGTTCGGCCTCGCGGTGGACCTTGCTGACCAGCGGGCAGGTGGCGTCGAGATAGAACAGCCCGCGCGCCTCGGCCGCCTGCGGCACCGATTTCGGCACGCCATGGGCGGAGAACACCACCGGGCGGCCGTCCGGCACCTCGGTCAGTTCATCGACGAAGACGGCGCCCTTGGCCTCCAGGCTTTCGACCACGAAGCGGTTGTGGACGATCTCGTGCCGCACATAGACCGGCGCCCCGAAGCGCTCCAGCGCCGTCTCGACGATCTGGATCGCCCGGTCCACCCCGGCGCAGAAACCGCGCGGTGCCGCCAGAAGGATGGTCAGGGGCTGGCGGGTTGGAGAATTGGTCGTGGTCATATGCGCTGTACCGCCCTAGCGTGGAGAAGGTCGCCCTTAGGTAATCCTGCGCTGAACGGTCACAAGGGATAGAACCGCCGCGCGGTCTTGTGCCGGTCAAGCTGGGACACTAAAGTCGCGATCCAACAGCCCGTTAACCGATCAGGCCGAACCGATGGACCGCCGCGACCGTAATATAGGAACCCCCGCCCGGAAAAGCCCGCTGGCGTCCCTCTTTGGGATGGGCCGCCCTGCGTTGCTCGCGGCCGGGGCCGTTCTGGTGCTTTCCGGCTGCTCCGGCATGGGGCTGGGGCCGACCAGCACGTCGGAAGCGGCACTGGCCTGCCCGAAGGTCAACATCGTCCGCGACCTGCAGGAAGTGACGGTGTTCCGTCCCGGCGGCAAGGATCTGACCGATCTGGAGTCGCGCGCTGCCCTGACCGATTTCACCGGCAGCTGCGACTACACCAGCAGCGGCGTCACTGTGAACGTGAACGTCTATCTGGTGGCGGAACGTGGCCCGGCGCTCCAGGGCAGCACGGCCAAGTACCAGTATTTCGTCGCCCTGGCCCAGCCGGACGACACGCTGGTGTCGAAGGCCTATTTCGACACCGACGTGACCTTCGTCCCCGGCCAGCCGCGCGCCGGCACCCGCGAGGAGCTGACGCCGAAGATCCCGCTGCCCAAGGACGCCAACGCCAAGGACTGGAAGATCTATCTCGGCTTCCAGCTGACTCCGGAGCAGCTGAACTTCAACCGGACGCAAGTAAAGAAGTAAGGGCAGTTCTTCCGCTTGTATCATGGGCGAGGGAGCCGCATTTTGCGGCTCCCTTTTTTGTGTCTTACCGGTTGACGTGGTTAAACGCTGAGAAGGCTGGCCGTGAAGAACGAAAAATGGCTCGTGCCGATGATATTCACTGCCGTGCTGTTGTTCGAGAAGCCGTAGAATTCGATGTAATCGTCGATGCCATTCAATGCAGTGACCGTGCTGGTATTGGCGAAGGCGCTCCCCGTCACGGATGTGTCATTGAAATAGGTCGCAAGCGGGTTGCCGTTCTTGCGAATGACGCAGCCGATGGATTTGCCCGAACTGCACTCGATCCCCAGCTGGCAGAAGATCGAATACACACCGGGAATGGAGGGTTTGAACTGCTGGGTGGACGGGTCGAAGCCCTGATGGGAGTTGATCACGACATTGCTGAAGTTGACCTTGGTGTAAACGTTCGGTGCGGCGCTCTGATTGACGCCGTTGAGCGTAGCGACGGCGATGATCGGGTTGGTCGGACGGGAATCGACATCCGCCAGTGCCCGCTCGTCCACCACAGCGTCATTGGTAACGGCGTCGGACGTCGGCAGCAGCATCACGCGCGCCACGGGCAGCTTGCCGGCCGGAATCGCCGGCGGGGTCAGGCTGTTGGCGGTGCCGGTGACGATGGCCGCGGCGCCGGTGCCGCGATCCACCACCACGCGGTCGATGCGGAAGCCGCTGGCCGGCGGTGCGAAGGGGCCGACGGACTGGGCATTGACCTCGGTCAGGGTGGTGCCGTTCAGCAGATTGCCGGGATCGAGCGCCAGGGTCAGGTTCGGCACGAGCTGGGCATGGGGGGCGAAGTTGCCGACGATGCGCTGGGACACTGCCCAGTTGGCGGCGGACTGGGACAGGTCGGACGGGTTGAAGGCCTGAACGGTCATTGCGCGCTCCACTCTGTCTATTGGAATGAGTCCCGCGATGGACAACGGCTGGCCAGCTCTGCACGACGCGGCAAATAGGTTTTTATACCTTTATCGGCCAAAGAAAAGGAAAATTTCCAAAACCAGGGTATTTCAACGACTTGGCCTGTTCATGGGCCAGAGCGCCGATTGACAAACCTGTCTGATCGCGACAGTGTGCCGCCATCACGCCGATGATCCCTCGCGGGAGAGATCGCTTGTGAGCCCGTCGTAAATCGACAGGTCCGCAGGCGGCGCCGAAGGAGCAACCGCCCCCGGAAACTCTCAGGCAAAAGGACCGCAAGGGGATAAGGCAACTCTGGAAAGCAGCCTCGGCGCCCAGTCGCCGCGACTCACCGAAGGAGTAAACCGGGTGTTCGGCTCGACCGGACGGCGGTGAATCTCTCAGGTCCAAGACAGAGGGGGCAGCGATCCGCACCGATCCCGGTGCGGGAGCCGTAACCCTGTCGGAGGACCAGCGTGACCGAGGCCGCAACCGCTCTCAAGACCACCCCGCTGCACGCGCTCCATGTCGAGCTTGGCGCCCGCATGGTCCCCTTCGCCGGCTATGACATGCCGGTGCAGTATCCCCTGGGCATCCTCAAGGAACACCAGCACACCCGCGAGAAGGCCGGGCTGTTCGACGTGTCCCACATGGGGCAGGTCCGCCTGACCGGCGCCGATCCGGCCGCCGCCCTGGAAACGCTGGTTCCCGGCGACATCAAGGGGCTGGCGCAGGGCCGCATGCGCTACACGCTGTTCCTGAACGAGCAGGGCGGCATCCTCGACGACCTGATGGTGACCAATGCCGGTGACCACCTGTTCCTGGTGGTGAATGCCGCTTGCAAGGAGCAGGACGTCGCCCATCTGCGCGAGAAGCTGGCCGGCAAGGCCGAGGTGGAGCTGCTGGACGATCTGGCGCTGATGGCGCTCCAGGGTCCAATGGCGGCCGAGGTGATGGCCCGCTTCGTCCCGGAAGCCGCCACCATGAAGTTCATGAGCTACCTGTCCGCCACCTTCAAGGGCGTGCCGGTGATCCTGACCCGCTCCGGCTACACCGGCGAGGACGGCTACGAGATTTCCTGCGACAAGGCCGATGCGGAGATGATCGCCCGCGCCCTGCTGGGCGAATCGGAGGTCGAGGCAATCGGTCTGGGCGCCCGCGACTCGCTGCGTCTGGAGGCCGGGCTCTGCCTGTACGGCCACGACATCGACACCACCACGACGCCGGTGGACGGCGCTCTGGAATGGACCCTGCCGAAGCGCCGCCGCGCCGAGGGCGGTTTCCCCGGCTATGACATCATCCACCGGCAGCTGACCGAGGGCACCGCGCGCCGCCGCGTCGGCATCCAGCCGGAAGGCCGCCAGCCGGCCCGCGAGCACACCGAAATCCAGGACGCCAACGGCACCGTCATCGGCGAGATCACCAGCGGCGGCTTCGGCCCGACCGCCGGCGCGCCGGTCGCTATGGGCTATGTCGACATCGCGAACTCCGCGGTCGGCACGCCGCTGACGCTGATGGTGCGCGGCAAGCCGCTGCCCGCCCGTGTCGCCGCCACGCCCTTCGTGCCGCAACGCTATTACCGGGGCTGATACCCCGGCTTTCCCAATCACAAGCAACCGTTTCGAACAGGGAAACATTCAGATGAGCAAGAAATTCACCAAGGACCACGAGTGGGTTCAGGTCGATGGCGATGTCGCCACCGTCGGCGTCACCGACTTCGCCCAGAGCCAGCTGGGCGACGTGGTGTTCGTCGAGCTGCCCGATGCTGGCCGCGTGCTGGAGAAGGGCAAGGAAGCCGCCGTCGTCGAATCGGTGAAGGCCGCCAGCGACGTCTATGCCCCGGTCTCCGGCACCGTGGTAGAGGCCAACCAGGCCCTGGTGGACGACCCGTCGATGGTCAACAGCGCCGCCGAGACCGAGGGCTGGTTCTTCATGTTGCAGCTCAAGGATGCCTCCGAACTGGATGGCCTGATGGACGAAGCGGCCTACAAGGCCTTCGTGGAGGAATCCCACTAACATGCGCTATCTGCCCCTGACCGAGGCCGACCGGCAGTCGATGCTGGAGGCCATCCGCGCAACATCGGTCGAAGACCTGTTCCGCGACGTTCCAAAGGCGGCCCGTCTGGCCGGCCCGATCGGGGGCTTGCCCAACCATATGGGCGAGCTTGAGGTCGAACGGCTGCTCGGCTCCATGGCCGCCAGGAATGTGCCGGCGGGGTCGGTGCCGAGCTTCCTCGGCGCCGGTGCCTACCGCCACCATGTGCCGGCCACCGTCGACCATCTGGTCCAGCGCGGCGAGTTCCTGACCGCCTACACGCCGTACCAGCCGGAGGTGAGCCAGGGGACGCTTCAGGTCCTGTTCGAATTCCAGACCCAGGTCGCGCTGCTGACCGGCATGGATGTGGCCAACGCCTCGATGTATGACGGCGCCACCTCCTGCGCCGAAGCCGTCATGATGGCCAACCGCGTCACCCGGCGGAAGAAGGCGATCCTGTCCGGCGGCCTGCACCCGCATTACCGCGACGTGACGACCACCGACGCCCGCTTCATCGGTTTCGAGGCGGTCGCCCTGCCGGCCGCCCCGACCGGCGGCGAGGATCTGCTGGGGCTGGTCGACGACAAGACTGCCTGCGTCGTCGTGCAGAACCCGGACGTGTTCGGCCATGTCCGCGACTACACCGATCTGGCCGCCGCCTGCCAGGCCAAGGGCGCGCTGCTGATCGTGGTGGTGACCGAGGCTCTGTCGCTCGGGCTACTGACGCCGCCGGGCGACATGGGCGCCGACATTGTCGCGGCGGAAGGCCAGTCCTTCGGCAACGCCCTGAACTTCGGCGGTCCCTATGTCGGGCTGTTCGCGGTGAAGGACAAATATGTCCGCCAGATGCCGGGCCGCCTGTGCGGCGAGACGGTGGATGCCGACGGCCGCCGCGGCTTCGTGCTGACGCTCTCCACCCGCGAGCAGCACATCCGCCGCGAGAAGGCGACCTCGAACATCTGCACCAACTCCGGCCTGTGCGCGCTGGCCTTCTCGATCCATGTCAGCCTGCTGGGCGAGGCGGGGATCACGCAGCTGGCCCAGCTGAACCATGCCAAGGCGGTCCAGATGGCCGACAAGCTGGCAACGGTTCCGGGTGTCGAGGTGCTGAACGACGGCTTCTTCAACGAATTCACCGTCAAGCTGCCGAAGCCGGCCGCCGCGGTGGTCGAGGAGCTTGCCAAGCGCCGCATCCTGGGCGGTGTGCCGGTGTCGCGCCTCTATCCGGGCGAGATGGAAGACCTTCTGCTGGTCGCCGTCACCGAGACCAACACCGACGCCGACATGGACGCCTTCGCTGCCGCTCTGAGTGAGGTTCTGGCATGAGCATGAACAACCAGGGCCGTCCGTCGGCCATTCCGGCCGGCGCCGCCTCGTTCGACGGCGTGACCGGCACCGTCACCGGCAACCGCGGTCTCCAGATCGAAGAGCCGCTGATCTTCGAACAGGACAGTGCCGGCCGTACCGGCGTCGATCTGCCGGACGTTCCGAAGGTGGCCTCGCGCCTGGGTGCGGTGAAGCCCCGCGCCAGGGTCGGGCTGCCCGGCCTCGCCGAGCCGCAGGTGGTCCGCCACTACACCCGCCTGTCGCAGAAGAACTATGCCATCGACAGCGGGTTCTATCCGCTGGGCTCCTGCACGATGAAGCACAACCCGCGCCTGAACGAGAAGATGGCGCGGCTGCCGGGCTTCTCCGACGTGCACCCGATGCAGCCGGTCAGCACGGTTCAGGGTGCGCTGGAGCTGATGGACCAGCTGGCCTACTGGCTGAAGACGCTGACCGGCATGGCCGCCGTGACGCTGGCGCCCGCCGCCGGTGCCCATGGCGAGATGTGCGGCATCATGGCGATCCGCTCCGCGCATGAGGCGAAGCGCGACAGCGGCCGCACCAAGATCCTGGTGCCGGAAAGCGCCCATGGCACCAACCCGGCGACCGCCGCGGCCTGCGGCTACAGCGTCGATGCCATCCCGGCGACCGCCGACGGCCGCGTCGATCTGGAAGCGCTGAAGGCCAAGCTCGGTCCCGACGTGGCCGGGCTGATGCTGACCAACCCCAACACCTGCGGCCTGTTCGAACGCGACATCATCGCCATTGCCGAGGCGGTGCACGCGGCCGGCGCCTATTTCTACTGCGACGGCGCCAACTTCAACGCCATCGTCGGGCGGGTGCGTCCGGCAGACCTCGGCATCGACGTCATGCACATCAATCTGCACAAGACCTTCTCCACCCCGCATGGCGGCGGCGGTCCGGGGTCGGGGCCGGTGGTGTTCGCGGAGTCGCTTGCGCCCTACATCCCGGTGCCCTACGTCACCCACGGCAAGGACGGCTTCGCGCTGGTCGAGAACGCCGGCGAAGGCCCTGCCTTCGGCCGCATGAAGGCCTTCCACGGCCAGATGGGCATGTTCGTCCGCGCCCTGTCCTACATGCTGAGCCACGGCGCCGACGGGCTGTGGCAGGCGTCGGGCGATGCGGTGCTGAATGCCAACTATGTCATGGCGCGGCTGGAGGACGTGATGACGGCGTCCTTCGAAGGGCCGTGCATGCACGAGTGCCTGTTCGACGACCGGTTCCTGAAGGGGACGGGCGTCACCACGCTCGACATGGCGAAGGCGCTGATCGACGAGGGCTTCCACCCGATGACCATGTATTTCCCGCTGGTCGTCCACGGTGCCCTGCTGATCGAGCCGACCGAGACGGAGAGCAAGGCCAGCCTGGACCAGTTCGTCGATGCGCTGCGTGCGCTGGCCGAGCGGGCGAAGTCGGGTGACGTCGCCTATTTCCAGGCCGCTCCGCGCCTGACGCCGCGCCGTCGCCTGGACGAGACGGCCGCCGCCCGCAAGCCGGTCCTGCGCTGGACCGCGCCGGTGCCGGCGGAGGCTCTGGCGGCGGAGTAAGGACGAACAGGAAGCTCCCCCTCTCTGCACGGGAGGGGGAGCTTCCTATTTCTACAAGTCGATTTTACCGGTCGGTCTTGCCGACGAACTTGTCGGCCTTTTTCTGATCCTCGGCGGCCTCGCGGGCCATTTCCTCGCCGATCTTCGGATCGATGCTCTTGGCTTCCTCGATCAGGTCGCGCGCCTTGCGGGGGTCGCCGCCGGCGGCCTTGTCCAGCGCCTGCTCGG
Organism: Azospirillum sp. 11R-A; assembly: GCF_049472615.1. Lineage (NCBI taxonomy): Bacteria > Pseudomonadati > Pseudomonadota > Alphaproteobacteria > Rhodospirillales > Azospirillaceae > Azospirillum > Azospirillum sp. 11R-A. The sequence continues at coordinate 24,906 of NZ_JBCEBL010000010.1, forward strand.
CCAGATCATGGGCCTTCTTGTGTTCGGGGCTGTCTTCGTGGCGGGTGGCCATGGGGCGTTCTCCTGTGGCTTGAGCATTGAGAAACCTGTCGTTGTCCAACAGGAGCCGCCGGTGAGGGTTCCGCTCTCCGCGCTGCACAAAAAATTTTTGGAAGCGGCGGAATAGGGAAGTGGGTTTGCCCGTTTGTGCGGATGTCCGGTGGCGAACGGCCACCCAGCAACAGGGTACGCGAACTCCCCATGAGCAACCCGAAGAACTCGATCCGGCGCGCAGCCATCGCCGCCGCACTGCTGGCCGTGACCGCCGGCCACGCGTCCTTCTGGTCCTGGCGCAATGCGCCGACGCCTGTGGAGGCGGAGCCGGGCCGTATCGAATCCGTGTCCTACTCGCCGTCGGGCCGCAGCTACGACCCGAACCACCAGCCGGTAGTGCCGCGCAAGGACATCGAGAAGGACATGACCGCCATCGCCGGCTTCGCCGACGGCGTCCGCACCTACTCGACGCTCGGCTCGCAGGGCGAGGTGCCGGAGATCGCGGTGTCCAAGGGGCTGGACGTCACGCTCGGCATCTGGCTGAGCAAGGACAAGTCCCGCAACGAGCGGGAGGTGCTGCACGGCATCGCGCTCGCCAAGGAATTCCGCGGCATCAAGCGCATCGTCGTCGGCAACGAGACGCTGCTGCGCGCCGAACTGACCGATGCCGAGCTGGCCTCCTACATCAAGCGGGTGCGCGCCGCCGTCCCTGCCACCATCAAGGTCGGCACCGCCGACGTGTGGTCGGAGATGGTCAAGGCCGACGCCACGGTGAAGGCGTCCGACTTCATGGGCGTCCACGTCCTGCCCTACTGGGAAGGCGTGCCGGTGTCCGATGCGCTGACCTGGATCCGCGACCGGCTCGACACCGTGCGCAAGGCCCATCCGGGCAAGGCGCTGTTCGTCGGCGAGGTCGGCTGGCCGTCGGGCGGCGAGAACTTCCACGACGCCTACCCGACGCCGGAGGCCCAGGCCGCCGTCGTCCGCGGTTTCGCGGCGGAAGCCAACGCGCTCGGCCTGCACTACAACGTCGTCGAGGCCTTCGACGGCATCTGGAAGTCGACCATCGAAGGCTCGCCCGGCCCGACCTGGGGCGTGCTGGATGCCGACCGCCAGCCGAAATGGTCGATGACCGGCGCCGTCGCCGCCCCCTATGGCGAGCGTGTCGCCGCGGGTGTGGCACTCGCCGTCGGCCTCGCCCTGTCGGCCTTCGCCGTGTTTCGCCGCCGGACCAATGCCGGCTTCGCTTTGGCCGCCTCGCTGGGTGCCAACATCATCGGCTTCGCCATCGGCTCGGCCGTCGCCGGCGCCTTCTCCGAGTATCTGACCTTCGGTGCGGTCACCACCTGGGGCTCGGCCTTCGCGCTCGGCACCCTGATGATGAGCGTCGCCTTCGCCGATCTGGTGGACGTCGCCCGCCGGCTGCTGACCGGCCGCGCCCCGGCCCTGCTGCCGCAGGGCGTGCCCAGCACCGAGCACAAGCCGATGGTCTCGATCCACGTCGCCGCCTGCCGCGAGCAGCCGGACGTGCTGAACGCCACGCTGGCCTCGCTGTCGCGGCTCGACTACCCGAACTACGAGGTTGTCGTCCTGATCAACAACACCGAGGAGGATCGTCTGGTCCGCCCGGTGGAGGAGATGTGCCAGGCGCTGGGGCCGAAGTTCAAGTTCCACTGGTACAAGAAGATCTCCGGCTTCAAGGCCGGCGCCCTGAACGCCGCACTGCGCCACACCGATCCGGCCGCCGAGATCGTCGCCGTGCTGGATGCCGACTACACCGTCTCGCCCGACTGGCTGTCGAAGCTGGCCCCGACCTTCGCCGATCCGTCGGTCGGCATCGTCCAGGCTCCGCAGGAGCACCGCGACGGCCACGAGACGGTGCTGAAGTCGGCGATGACCGCCGAGTACCGTCCCTTCTTCGACGTCGGCATGCAGGAGGGCGTGTCGTCCCAGGCCTTCATCTGCCACGGCACGATGATCATGCTGCGCCGCTCGGCGATGGATCGGGTCGGCGGCTGGTCGGAAGCCGGCATCTGCGAGGACACCGAACTGGGCCTGCGCATCCTGTCGGCCGGCTACCGCGCCGCCTACACCGACGAGCGCCTCGGCGCCGGTCTGGCCCCGGACAACTTCATGCAGTTCCGCAAGCAGCGTGACCGCTGGGTGTTCGGCTCGACGCAGATCGTCCGCGCCCACTGGAAGAAGTTCCTGCCGGGTGCGGCCGAGCTGAGCGCGCGGCAGAAGCTGGGCTACGTCACCAACTGGATCCGCTGGTGGTCCGACGCGGTCGGCCTGTTCGCCGCTGCCGCCGCCGTGGTCTGGACCTTCGCCTCGCTGGTCCTGCCGCTGCACCTGCCGCCGGTGGCCGCCACCGCCGCCGTGCTGGGTGCCCTGGTCCTGCGTGCCGGTTCCAGCCTGCTGGCCTCGCGCTATGCCTCGGGCAACAGCTGGAAGGAAAGCCTGGGTGCCTGCGCCGTCGGCATGGCGCTGTCCACCACCGTCGCCCTGGCCGTCGTCCGCGGTCTGGTCCGCAGCCAAGATGCCTTCCGGGTGACTGCCAAGGGCGGCAAGCGCACCGCCGGCCGCTTCTGCGCCAAGCCGGAAGCTTGGCTGTCGGCCGCGCTGGTCGCCTCGTCCGCCACCGCCGCGCTGGTCAACCCGCTGGGCACCCTGTCGCTGGAACTGTGGTCGGTGCTGCTCGCCGCTATGGCGGTGCCGAACCTGATGGCCGTCGCCTTCGGCATCGGTGACATGCTTCCGGTCCGTGAAGCCAAGCCGGCCCCGGTTCCGGCCGCCCAGCAGGGCAACACGGCCGGCCAGGAGCAGGGCACGAGCCACCCGGTCGCCGCGTAAGCTTCTCTTCCTTCACTCACGCAAGAACGGCCCCTTCCCCGCCTGACCGGTGGGGGAGGGGCCGACTTTTTTGGGGGTGTAGTCGCTTTTCCCACCAAGGTGAAACTTGTCTGCAACAGCGCTTCGTGCCTACCATCGGCGGCTCAAACCGATAAAGACGCGCGAACCAACGCGCCCGGCAACCTTCGGAGGGAGATCGTCATGCACGTCGTGAAAACGTCCGACCAGTCCCCGCCTTCCCTGCTGTCCGGTGACAACCGGGTTCGACTGGAACACTGGCTGGCCGCACAGGCCGGCGCATCCCGTGTCACGGTGACGGAGGATGGACGGCTCGGCGGCGGGGCGATCTCCCTAAATCTTGCGGTGACGCTGGATATCGTTGGCGGGCCGCTGGCCGGGCGCCATGCCTGCGTGCTGCGTGCCGAGGGGGGCGGGCGTATTTCGGCCAGCATCGGCAAGCTGCGGGAATTCGTGGTGCTGCGCGCCGCCTTCGCGGCCGGGGTGATGGCGCCGGAACCGCTGTTCGGCTGCGACGATCCCGCGGTGCTGGCCCATGACTTCTACATCATGCGGCGGGCCGAAGGGCTCGGTGCCGGCCATGCGGTGACGCGGTCCGACGCAGCGCAGCCGGACCTGGCGCGCGAGCTTGGGCGGCAGCTTGGCCTGCTGCACCGGATCACTCCGGATACCGAGGGGCTGGAGCGGCTGGGCGAGGCGCCCGATTGCCCGGCACAGGAGACGCTGGCGCAATACCGCCGCTGGTTCGGTGATCTGGGGCGGCGCGATCCGGTGATCGCCTGGGGGCTGCGCTGGCTGGAGGTCAACGCGCCGCAACCGGGTGCGGTGGTGCTGTGCCATCGCGACTTCCGCACCGGCAATTATCTGGTCAAGGACGGTGCGCTGACCGCGATCCTGGATTGGGAGTTCGCCGGATTCAGCGACCCGATGGAGGATCTCGGCTGGTTCTGCTCCCGCTCCTGGCGGTTCCGCCGGCCCGACCGCGAGGCGGGCGGCATCGCCGACCGGGCGGAGTTCTATGCCGGCTATGAGGAAACCTCCGGTCGCCGCGTCGATCAGGCGCGCGTCGCCTATTGGGAGACGGCGGCCTATCTGCGCTGGGCGGCGATCGCGGTGGAGCAGGGGCTGCGCCACAGCTCCGGCGCAGAGCGCTCGCTGGAACTGGCCCTGACCGGACGGATGCTGCCGGAAATCGAGATGGACATGCTGCGCCATCTGCGTGCCATCAGCGCCCTCGGTGGCATGGCGGCGGGTGCCGTGGAGAGGGTGGCCTGATGCGCGCCAATCCCGACGCCCGTGGTCTGCTGGAGATCGCCGCCTCCACCTTCCGTGCCGACGTGCTTCCCCATGTGGCGCCGGAAGCGCGTTTCGCCGCGCTTATGGTCGCCAATGCGCTGGAGATTGCCGAGCGCGAGTTGAAGGGGTTGGACGCTGCCGGCCATTCGATGCTGGGGGCGCTCGCCCTGCTCTATGGCGAGGATGCCGACGACGCCCTGTCCGGCGACGACCTGCGCAAGCGGGTGGAGGCCTTGCAGCACCGCCTGTGCATCGAGATCGCCGCCGGCGATTTCGACCAGGAGGGGCAGGGCGTGCTGATGGACTCACTGGAGGCCATCGTCGAAGCGCGGTTGGGAATTTCCAATCCGAAAGCACTGGGATAGGGGGCAACCGCCCCCCGTCTCGCTGTCAGGCTCGAAGCGCCTTCCGTTTGCGCTTCACCTCGTACATTGCCGCGTCCGCGTTCCTCAGCGCGGTCTCCACCGTGACGGTTCGCGGATCGGACGCGATGGGGCCGAAGCTTGCGCCCGAATAATGCAGCGTCGTGCCGCGCAACGCGTAGTCGCCGACCAGCAGCGGTGCAAGGCGGCTGCACAGAACCTCCGCCGCCGCCTGACCTTTGTCGTTGCCGGAAGGACCCAGGCCGGTGACGATGAATTCGTCGCCGCCGAAGCGGGCGAGGATGTCTCCGGCCCGCAGCCCGACCGACAGACGTTTGCCCACCTCGATCAGGAACTCGTCGCCGATCTCATGGCCATGACGGTCGTTGATCGCCTTGAAGCCATCCAGATCGATGAACGCGATCAGGACCGTCTGTCCGGTCCGTTCGGCATCCGAGAACAGCCTCTCCATCTCCTTCAGCAGGAAGCGGCGGTTCGGCAGTCCGGTCAGCACGTCGGTGAAGGAATGCGCTTCCAGCGCGGTGTTAACGGTTTGAAGGTTTTCGAGGAGCTGCTCCCGCTCCACATGCAGGCCGATCAGCGAGGAGAAGAGGCGGAGAACCTGTTCGCCCTTCGGGGTCAGCGGCTTGCGTTCCGACCCGGCGGCGCACAGGGTGCCGAAAATCCTGCCGTCGTTCAGCCGAACCGGAGTGCTGACGTAGGTCTGAATGCCGAGAGACTTGGCGGCGTCACAATCGCCCCACAGCGTCGGCACATCGTCGGTATGAAACCGCCCTTCGTCGAGGGCACGCTTGCACAGGGTTCCTTCCCAGGGCACGACGAGCCCCTCGGGAATCTGCATCGTCTTGCTGTTGTAGGCGAACATGACGCGCTGGACGCCGAGTTCCTGGTCGATGCAGGTCAGATAGGTGGCTTCCAGCTCCGTTACCGCTTCAAGCAGGCTCAGCAGCGGGCGGGTCAAGTCCTCGACCGATCTGGCGGAAGACAGAGTGTCGGAAATCTCGGAGAAAAACTTGTCTGACATGGATAGTCCGCCGAATGCACGACAACAGTTAGGCTATGAAACGTTGTGTCCGCACTTAAGGAAGGACCACCTGCTGTTGCCCCGTCCCGGATACGCTTGGTGAGCCGCCTCAGCTTCATACTCTAAACAGGATAATGCCATAACCTAATGCAGCGTTCAAGTTGGGGCACCTGTTCCTCCCGTGCCATCGACTTCCAAGCCATTTGTGTGAGGCGCTGAAGTCCCGGTGAATGCACCGAGGGCAAGCACTTCAGAAAATCGGATGTGGGGAGGCGTATGAACCGTATCGCAATTGCCGCCAAGCCCGCGCTCGACAGACGGGGGGATTGCGGCCATATAATCGGTTCCTGTTCCGTACCCGTCCCCTGATCCGGATCGCCGCCCCATGGCAAGTCCCGTCCTGTCCGCCATTCCCGCCAAGCCGCTTGCGAAGCTGGAAGCCGGAAAGCAGTTCGTCATCGTGTCGGACTATACGCCTGCGGGCGACCAGCCGAACGCCATCGAGGAACTGACCGGCGGACTGCGGCAGGGTGAGAAGGATCAGGTGCTGCTGGGCGTCACCGGGTCGGGCAAGACCTTCACCATCGCGCACGTCATCCAGACGGTGCAGCGCCCGACGCTGATCCTGGCGCCCAACAAGACGCTGGCGGCGCAGCTGTATGGCGAGATGAAGTCGTTCTTCCCGAACAACGCGGTGGAATACTTCGTCTCCTACTACGACTATTACCAGCCGGAAGCCTACGTTCCGCGCACCGACACCTACATCGAGAAGGAATCGTCGATCAACGAGCAGATCGACCGCATGCGCCACTCGGCGACGCGGGCCCTTCTGGAGCGCGATGACGTCATTATCGTGGCTTCGGTGTCCTGCATCTACGGTATCGGTTCGGTCGAGACCTATTCAGAGATGACGGTGGACCTGCGCAAGGGCGAGGTGATCGCCCAGCCGGAGCTGCTGCGCAAGCTGACCGAGCTTCAGTACAAGCGCAACGACGCCGCCTTCGGCCGCGGCCTGTTCCGCGTGCGCGGCGACACGGTGGAACTGTTCCCGGCCCACATGGAAGACCGGGCGTGGCGCATCTCGCTGTTCGGCGACGAGATCGAGGCCATCCACGAGATCGACCCGCTGACCGGCGAGAAGCTGGCGGCGCTGGAGGCCGTGCGCGTCTATCCGAACAGCCACTATGTGACGCCGAAGCCGACGCTCAATCAGGCGATCAACCAGATCAAGCGGGACCTGAAGGACCGGTTGGAGGAGTTCGCCGCCGAAGGCAAGCTGCTGGAGGCGCAGCGGCTGGAGCAGCGCACCACCTTCGACATCGAGATGATGGCGGCCACGGGCTCCTGTGCCGGCATCGAGAACTATTCCCGCTATCTGACCGGCCGCGCCCCTGGCGATCCCCCGCCGACGCTGTTCGAATATCTGCCGGGCGACGCGCTGCTGATCGTCGACGAGAGCCACGTCATGGTGCCGCAGATCGGTGGCATGTACCGCGGCGACTTGGTTCGCAAATCGACGCTGTCCGATTACGGCTTCCGCCTGCCCAGCGCCAAGGACAACCGCCCGCTGAAGTTCGAGGAATGGGAGGGCATGCGGCCGCAGACGGTCTTCGTCTCCGCCACGCCCGGCCCGTGGGAGATGGAGCGCACCGGCGGCGTCTTCACCGAACAGCTGGTCCGCCCGACCGGCCTGATCGATCCGCCGGTGATCATCCGCCCGACCGAGACCCAGGTCGACGACCTGATCGGCGAGTGCAAGGAGGTGGTCGCCAAGGGCTATCGCGTGCTGGTCACCACCCTGACCAAGAAGATGGCGGAGGCGCTGACCGAATACATGCACGAGGCGGGATTGCGCGTGCGCTACATCCATTCCGACGTGGAGACGCTGGAGCGCATCGAGATCATCCGCGACCTGCGGCTGGGTGCCTATGACGTGCTGGTCGGCATCAACCTGCTGCGCGAGGGGTTGGACATCCCGGAATGCGCGCTGGTGGCGATTTTGGACGCCGACAAGGAAGGCTATCTGCGGTCGAAGACCTCGCTGATCCAGACCATCGGCCGTGCCGCCCGCAACATCGACGGACGGGCGATCCTCTACGCCGACAAGATCACCGACAGCATGAAGTACGCCATCGACGAAACGGCACGACGCCGCGAGAAGCAGATGGCCTACAATCTGGAACACGGCATCACGCCGGAATCGGTGAAGAAGGCCATCGGCGACATTCTGGAAAGCGTGTACGAGCGCGGCGACCATGTGACGGTCAAGACCGGCCTGAACTCCAACGAGCTGGTCGGTCACAACCTGAAGAGCGTCATCGCCGATCTGGAAAAACGCATGCGGGCTGCTGCCGCCGACCTGGAGTTCGAGGAGGCCGCTCGCCTGCGCGACGAGTTGCGCCGGCTGGAGGCGATGGATCTGGGGCTGGAAACCCCCGGCAGCATCGGCATCAGCAGTGCGCGCCAGGGTCGCGGCATTCCGGAAGGGGCGCCGAAGAAGCAGGGCAGGCGCCGCCGCGGGCCGTGATCCACCTCCTGTTGACCCACCCTTGTCCTGAACAGGTTGCAACACCATACTTCCGCTTCCCGTAGGGTGGCGCGGGATCGCAGGAGGGTCGTGGCTTGTTCGTTCGTCGTGTCTTGATGGTGCCGCTGATTGCGCTGGCGCTGGGTGGCGTCGGCATCGGGTCGGTGTCCATCGCCGCGGCGGCGGATGCGAAATCCGCAACGAAGCCGAACGCGGTGGCCGAACTGCCGCCGCCGTCTCTCAAGACCAGATCAGGCGATTGCGAACTGGCGGAGCAGGGGAACGCCGATGCCGCGTTCCGGCTGGCCCGCCGCTACCTGTTCGGCAAGGGGGTGCGCAAGGACCGGCGGCTTGGCACCGCGTGGCTGCGCGCCGCTGCCTCGCGCGGACATCCGGAAGCGCGGCGGCTGGTCAATTATGTGCCCGGCCGCATGGGGCGCATCCGTCCCTGGTGCCGCCCAGGCGCCGGTCCGGTGCGGGAGATGGGTCCGCCTCCGGCGGAGGTGGTGGCGCTGGTCAACGGCATCGCGCCGAAATACGGCATCGACCCGGCGCTGGTGGTGGCAGTGATCCAGGCGGAAAGCGCCTTCCGCACCGATGCGGTGTCGCCCAAGGATGCCGCCGGGCTGATGCAGCTGATCCCCGACACGGCCGACCGCTTCGGTGTCGGCGACGTCTTCGACCCCAAGCAGAACATCACCGGCGGGGTGAAATACCTGCGCTGGCTGCTGGCCTATTTCCAGGGCGACGTGACGCTGGCACTGGCCGGCTACAATGCCGGGGAGGGGGCGGTCGACCGTTACAAGGGTGTTCCGCCCTATGACGAGACGCGCAACTACGTCCGCATCATCCGCCGCATCTACGACAATACCCGCCATCCCTTCGACGGGTCGGTGGCGGAGCCGTCTTCGGCCATGCCGGCCATCCGTGCTGCGGCGGAACGCGCGGTCGAGGCGGAGTTGCCACGCGGCGCCAAATCGCCGAAAAAGGGATAGTCCCGTCAATCCTGAACAGGAGTGCCCGCCCGTGCCGATGTCCGAACGCAACGTCCTCGGCCTCAGCGCCGCCGGGTTCCACCGGATGGCTTACACCCAGTGGGGGCGGGACGATGCCGCGCGCACGGCGGTCTGTGTCCATGGGCTGACGCGCAACGGCCGCGATTTCGACCGGCTGGCGCTGGCCCTGGCGGATGGCTGGCGGGTGGCCTGTCCCGACGTGGTCGGGCGCGGCCGCAGCGACTGGCTGCCGGTGCCGGCGCTCTACGGCTATCCGCAATACTGCTCCGACATGGTGGCGCTGATCGCCCGCATGGGGGTGGAGACGGTCGATTGGATCGGCACCTCGATGGGCGGGCTGATCGGCATGACCCTGGCGGCGCAGACCAACAGCCCGATCCGCCGCATGGTGATCAACGATGTCGGTCCCTTCATCGCCCAGGCCGGGTTGCAGCGGATCGCCGATTATGTCGGCAAGGATCCGGTGTTCGAGGATCTGCCGGCGTTGGAATCCTACCTGCGTTTCGTGCTGATGGGCTTCGGCACGATCGGCGACGAGTGCTGGCGCCACATGGCACAGCACAGTGCCCGGCCGCTGCCCGACGGGCGTTTCCGCCTGGCCTACGATCCGGCCATCGGCGACGCGTTCAAGACGGCGCCCATCGGCGATGTCGATCTGTGGGCATTGTGGGATCGTGTGCGCTGCCCGGTGCTGGTCCTGCGCGGCGCGGACTCCGATCTGCTGAGCGCCGAAACGGCGGAGCGGATGGCGGAGCGCGGGCCGGGGGCTGCCGGTCTGGTGCGGGTGGTGGAGATTGCCAACACCGGCCACGCCCCCTCCCTGATGACGGACGAGCAGATCGCCATCGTCCGCAACTTCCTGGCGGAGGGCTGAGCGCCCTCTGGAGCAGGCGATCAGTTCACCCGGCGCAGCACCGTGTCGAGCCGGCCATGGCCGTCCTTGTCGAGCCAGCTGGCGGCGACACGGCCGTCCGGGCGCAGGCGGTAGCGCAGGATGTTGCGCCCCTTTTCATCGAAGACCAGCTCGCCATTCTCGATCCGGCCCTTGCGGCGCACCCGCTCGGCGGGCTGGTCCGATTCCATGCCGGCGCCCAGCACATAATCGGCATAGACGGCGTCGCCTTCGGCCTTTTCCACCGACAGGGCGACCTCGCGGCCATTGATGTAGCTGCCGTACCACATGCCCATGTAGGGGCGCAGCGTGGCGGTCGCGTCGTTGCCCCTGGCGGAGCCGGAGGAGTTCGCGGGCAGGGCGGCCTGCAGCATCTCGGCGCTCGGGCTGCGGCCCCAGGTCTCGTCGCAGGGCGGGTCGTTGGGCGTCGGCGGCTCCTCCGCGAAGCGGACGATGCAGGCGCCGAAGCGGCGAACGAACAGCCCGGTGTTGGCGGCGCCATGGCCGGTCAGCAGCGACGGCTGGTCGACGATCAGGCTGCTCAGCCCGCGCTGGCTCAGGATGTTGCGGGCTGGCTCGGCGCGCCCGCCCGGATCGAAATCGTCGCCATGGAAGAAGAACATCATCACCCGCGCCCGCCGGACCTCGCGCAGGATCGGCCAGAGCTGGGCGGCGTTCTCGCGGTAGCTGTCGAACGCCTCGGTGAAGTTGCCGAAGGCGGCCGGGGCGGTGGCGATGACGGCGTCGATGGCGTTGGTCTGGCCGGCGGCGATCAGCGAGATGAAGGCACCGAAGGACTGGCCGGTCAGGGCGACCCGGCGATAGCCCTTGGTCTTCAGTGCCTCCGAATAGCCGGCGAGCGCGCGGGAGCTGTTGGGCAGGGTGTCGCTGACCCTCATGCGGTCCAGCCGGTAGACGTCCCAGCCGGCGTCGCGCATCGCCTTCATGTAGAGCGGGGTGGGGGCTTCCGAATCTTCGGAGTCCACCGAGCGGCCGTGGCTCCAGACCACCGCGCCTCGGGCCTTGGCCGGACCAGCCAGCGAGGCCTCGCCGTAGGCGGACTTCAGAACGATCTGGGCGGTTGCCGGGCGGGCGACCGTCAAGCCCCCGGCGACAGCCAATCCGATCGTCGCGACCAGTGCGAGAACAACCCCCCGAATCGTCCGCCTCATGCCCAGCGACCCCCCTGAACTGCATAGTCGCTTCAGGATTGCCGCCGTTCGTTAACGCGACCTTTCCATGGTTTTCACTGTCACGGGCGGCCGTTTTTTGTCACAGGTAAATTTCGCAAATAAGAATGACTCGCAATTAGAGAAGGGAAGCGGTAGAGTGTTCCTGCAACCGGATGAAGGAGCATCGGCATGTGCGGGACGGTGGAAGAGGGGCGGTATTCGCCTTGGACGGTGGCGGACCTGACGACCGCCGAACGGGCGCTGCTGACCGGTGTGCGCCAGTGGTTCCGTGCCGGCACCGCCGGGGCGATGGCATCGATGCGTATCGGGCTGAATGTGGCTGGCGTGCCGAACACCGCACTGCTGCCGCTGTTCGCCCTGCTCGGCACCTTTGCGGTGTCCGGTGCCCGCCGGCCGGAGATCCGCTGCCCGGCCTGCAGCCGGATCGGCATCGACGAAGCCGCCCTGCTGGATTCCCTGGCCGCGGTACAGAGCGGCGACGCGGAAATGGCGGCGCAGCTGTTCGACCGCTGGCTGCCGCCGGTCGCACTGCTCATGGCGACCGACGCGATGGTCGAACTGGGCGGCATCCTGGATGGTGCGCGTATCTTCCTGCCGCGCCGGCGGGTGGCGCGTCTGGTGACGCCGGCAACCGGCCCCACCATGGGCGATATGGCGATGGCGGCCGAATAGACGGCGGCGAGATAGATAACGGCGGCGCCGGGGTCAGTCGCCGGCCATCTTCAGGCTCCGGCTGCGGTCTGAAGGGATGCCGGCCGTGCCACTGGCTTCAGGCAGCCGTTTGTGCAGAAGCCACTGGTCGATGGCGACGCGGACCAGCCGGCCTTCCGGCGTATGGTAGAGAAACTGCCCGCGCTCCCGCCCGCAATGTTCATAGCCCAGCCGTTCGTAGAAGGGCAGCACGCCGACATTGTCGCGGTCGACGCCCAGTTCGGCGAAGGGCACGCCGCGCTGGATCACCACCCGCTCGGCTGCCCGCACCAGACGGACACCGATCCCGATCCCACGAAAGGGTTGGAACACCCGCAGTGCCCATAGGGTCGCACGGCCGCTCGGCCGCTTGCGCAGGAAATCGATGCAGATCTGGCCGACCGGGAAACCGTTGACGTCGGCCAGCAGCATGGCGCCGTCACCGCGTTCCTGAAGACGGAAAGCGCCGGCGATGATTTCGCGATGGGGTGTGTGCAGACCGTACCATTCGAGCGTCGGCAAATCCTCCTGCCTTGCCGGACGGATGGTCAGCGGCAAGTCGAGTTTCTCGCTGTTCCCGCCTTCGCTGCTGTCCTCCTCTGCCGTATCCAGTCCGAAGTGAGCGGTGGTGGCTGTGCCGCAGATGCCGACGCGGCGCTGTGCTGTTGCCATGATGCCGATGCCTCGCAGGTTTTTCCCCGCACTGTGCCGCCGATGGATCGGGTGGCGGCTTCGCTGACAACCCTACACGCCATGCGGACGTTCCCACGCTGCGCGGTTGGGATAAGGCTTTCGGTGGGACACCCCTTTTCCGTGGCTCCGTATAAAACAAATAAAATTTGATGATAATTAACAACAGGCTGTTGCTGGTGGTGTTCTGAAGAGGGTCGGTACTTACGGATGAAAGGTGACCTATGAAAACGGCGGCGGGTTGAATGCCGGAAGTCTTATTGACGTTAGAGGACGCAGTTTGATAAATCTGCGGGCAGAGGCAAAATCTCTATCGTATGAAGAATAAAACAGTTTTACCTAAAATTTGCTTCATCGGGCGGGGGATTGAATCATGACGAGAATCGTCAATCTGGGACGTACCGGTTTATTCGTGGCGATGCGCGGTGGAGTTATGACCAGCCTGGGCGGTCACAGCCATTGGCGCAGCGCCGACGAGGTTCGCCAAGCCGCGCTGGCGGAGAATATTCCGGTCAGCGATCTTGTTGTCCGCACGCTGGCTTGAGCGGTCGCATTGCGGCCAAGCCTGGACAATGAAAAAGGGCGCGTTCCTGGGAACGCGCCCTTTCCTCTAACTTGGACCGTGAAACGGATCAGCCGGCGCGGACGCGGGTCAGGAAGCGCTCGACCTCGGATCTCAGGGTTCCCGACTGGCGCGACAGTTCGTTGGTCGCCTCCAGAACCCGGCGGGCCTCTTCACCGGCATTGTTGGCCGAAGCATTCACCGCGACGATGGTTTCGCTGACCTCGCGGGTGCCGATAGAAGCCTGCTGCACGTTGCGGGCGATCTCCGTCGTGGCGGCGCCTTGCTCTTCCATGGCCGTGGCGATGGAGGTGGAGATCTCGTTGATACGGGCGATGGTGCCGGAGATGGAGCGGATGGCCCCGACGGCCTCCTGGGTCGCCCCCTGAACGGCGCCGATCTGCGAATTGATCTCCTCCGTCGCCTTGGCGGTCTGGTTGGCGAGGCTCTTCACCTCGCTCGCCACGACGGCGAAGCCCTTGCCGGCCTCACCGGCACGCGCCGCCTCGATTGTGGCGTTCAAGGCAAGTAGGTTGGTCTGGCTGGCGATGTCATGGATCAGCTTCACCACCTGCCCGATGCGGCTGGCGGCATCGGCCAAGCCCTGCACGGTGGCGTTGGTCCGCTCGGCCTCGGTCATCGCGGCGTTGGCGATGGCGGCCGACTGGGTCACCTGATGGCTGATTTCGCCGATGGAGGCGGTCAGCTCCTCGGCTGCGGCGGCAACGGTCTGGATGTTGACCGAGGCCTCCTCGGCGGCGGCGGCGACCTGGGTCGACTGCTCGCTGGTGATTTCCGCCGTGCGGCTCATCGCCTGGGCAGTGCCCTGAAGCTGTTGGGCGGCACTCGCCACCGCCTGGACAACACCCTTCACCTCGCGTTCGAAGCTGTCGGCGGTGCTGCCCAGTTCCCGCGCGATGATCGCCGCGGTGTTCAGATCGATATAGACGGAGGTGGCGAGGTCCATGTCCAGGAACACCGCCTTGTTGATCGCCTGGAGAAGCTGCGACAGCTTTTCCGGCTTCTTGCGGTGGATCTGGGTCGCCAGCTCGATCAGCTTGTTCAGGGTGAAGCAATAGGCGCCGGTGTACCAGCGCGGTTCGAGCCCGATGCGCTGGTGGGTCTGGCCGATCTTCAGGACCTGATTGACGTAGGCCTCGTCGAAGGTGCCGGTGAAGACGTTGCGCAGCCAATGCTGCTTCTGCAGGTCGCGGGCGCGGCCGGTCACCGCCGGATTGACCAGCATCGGCGCCACTTGCGGCACGGCGCGCAGGTAGCCGTAGAACTCTTCGAGAATTTGATCGATGCGCTGCGCCAGATAGGGCTGGAACTCCCGCAGGGTTGCCTTCGTCGCCTCGTCGATGCGCAGGAAGGTGATGCGGTCGATGATCGATTGAGTCTGGGCAGCGTTCGACATGGAGCCCTCTCCCATTTGTGATATGACTAGCGTACTAAGAATTGGCGAAAATGCAATCTTTCCCGCGGGCCGCACATCATGCGCAAGCATTCGCAACTTTGAACTTGTCACTTTGTCGCATGACATCTTTAAGCGGCAGCAAACGCAATGGTTTGCGGCCGGCTGGGATCGAAGCCGAAACGGTCCACAAAAGAAAATGCCGGCGGGGCCATGGGCACCGCCGGCGTGAAGGTTACAGGTCTGGAGGCAACAGGCGGGCCGACAGCCCGCTGGAACGATGCGGAGCGCGGCATAGCCGGTCCCGCATATGTCCCGTCCGGCAGCGCAGCAGCCGGACGGGAGAACGATGTCCGGTCAGGCCACCATCGGGGTGACCGGGCGGCGCAGGGCCTGCGCGGCGCTGAGCACCGCCTTCTGGAGCTTTTCGAAAGCCCGCACTTCGATCTGGCGCACCCGTTCGCGCGAAACCGAGAATTGCTGGCTCAGCGCTTCCAGGGTCGAGGGGTCGTCCTTCAGGCGGCGTTCGAAGAGGATGCGGCGTTCGCGGGCGTCCAACCGGTCCAGCGCCTGTCCGACCAGCCGGCGGCGAAGCGCCAGTTCGTCGGCCTCGGCCAGCATGGCGTCCTGGGTGGGCCGGTCATCGGCCAGCAGTTCCAGCCAGTTGGTTTCGCCATCGGACGAGAGGGTGGCGTCGAGCGAGCTGTCGTTGGCGGCGAGACGGCGGTTCATCTCCACCACCTCGGTCTCCGGCACGTCCAGTTCGGCGGCGATGGTGGCGACGGTCTCCGGCGACAGGTCGCCCTGCTCCAACTCTGCCATCTGGCTCTTCAGGCGGCGCAGGTTGAAGAACAGCTTCTTCTGCGCGGCGGTGGTGCCCATCTTCACCAGCGACCAGCTGTGCAGGATGTATTCCTGGATCGCCGCGCGGATCCACCAGGTGGCGTAGGTGGCGAAGCGGAACCCGCGCTGCGGATCGAATTTCTGGGCCGCCTGCATCAGGCCGACATTGCCCTCTGCGACCAGATCGACCAGCGGCAGGCCATAACCGCCGAAGCCGCGGGCGATCTTGATGACGAGGCGGAGATGGCTGCCCACGAGCTGTTCCAGGGCCTGCGGATTCCCGCGCTCACGCCAGGCGATGGCGAGGTCGCGCTCGACATCCGGGGCAAGGATCGGGAAGCGCTTCGACTCCTCGATGTAGCGGGTCAGGCTGGCGTTTTCACCGGTCAGCAGTTTCTTCAGCACGCGATTGCCTCCTCTCCAACGCTTCCCGGAACGGCCTCTTTTCCAAGACCGGCCCGGTCGGGGCCCATGGCGGGGATCGCCTAAGAGGCGATGATCCATTGGCGGACGCAGGAATATCGTCCGTCTCTATCGGCTCTGGCCGGCTTTGGTTTGTGGTGGGGTCTGTATTTTGCCTGTCGTCTTAAGGAACTGCGTCCTTATGACACTGTTAATGTGGCCGCAGAAATGCGACCGATCAACCCTGTAAAGGGCGTGTTCCGGGTGTTTTTCGGCGTATACCCAGGCTCTTCTTCCACCCGCACCGGCAGTCTGGAGGAGGAGCCATTTCTATGACCCCTGACCTTCGGCCGGGTGACTTACGGGCGAGCGGTTCATCCCCAGTCGGCCGGTCGAACTTAGGACCGGACCTCATCGCCATACCGCATCTGCGAAAGGGAACGGGGGCAGGCAGTCCCCCGGTCGACCGAATTGGCGGGAGGCGACTATGCCTCTGCGATGAGGATGGTGATAGAACCGCCCGTGGTCCTTCAACCATACCGGAACCCTAGATGGGAAGGCCGAGCCGCTTCGCCACCCGAACATTGGTCATATGACGACAATGGGCAACGGGGTAGCCCGGGTGGAGTGAGGCAGCGGCGGGCGGAGCCGGGTGTGGGCGAAGAAAAAGGCGCGTCCCGAAGGACGCGCCCGATCGAGCAGCGATGGGCGGAAGGCCGTTATTCGGCCGCCGCACGCTTGCGGCCAAGCCCGAGCTTGGTCGCCATTTCCGAACGCGCCTTGGCGTAGTTCGGGGCAACCATCGGGTATTCCGGCGGCAGGCCCCACTTGGCGCGGTATTCGTCCGGCGTCATGTCGTAGACGGTCTTCAGATGCCGCTTCAGCATCTTCAGCTTCTTTCCATCTTCCAGACAGACGATGAATTCCGGCGTGACCGACTTCTTGATCGCGACGGCCGGGACCAGTTCGGCCTTGGCCGGGGCCGGCTTGTCGTCGCCCAGATTGCGGAAGGCGATCTGGACGCTGTTGATCAGCGTGGGCAATTCCTGAACCGGCACCGAGTTGTTGCCGACATAGGCGGCAACGACCTTGGCGGTCAGCGATTGCAGTTCGGTTTGATCGATGGTCATGGCTGCGATCCCTTGTGACGCGGATGCGGGCGGATCAGCCGTTGACCAGATCGCGCAGCTGCTTGGCCGGCTTGAACTTCGGAGCCTTGGAGGCGGCGATCGCCACGACTTCGCCGGTGCGCGGGTTGCGGCCTTCACGGGCGGCGCGCTCGGCCACCTCGAAGATGCCGAAACCGGCCAGGCGCACATCTTCGCCGCGGCCCAGCGCGCCGGAGATGCCCTCGAACACAGCCTGAACGACCTTGGCCGCGTCGGCCTTCTTGATGCCGGCGTTGGTGGCGACGGTTTCGATCAGCTCGGCCTGGTTCATGCAAAACTCCATTTGTTCGGTTTGGTTTCGGTTTTTCGGAGTTATTGGCAGAACGGCACCATCCGCACAAGAGCGAACACAGATCGGGCAACCGTTGGTGTTTTTCTTGCGCGTCATTCGTTCGCCATCTGTGGCGTCGCTGCATCAAGTACCGGGTCCGGATGGCGTTTCGTTCGCCACCGCCGCAGATTTCCAGGGCTTCGGCATCCCAGGAACGCTGTCGGGGCTGCGACTCGCAAAGGTCAGCGAAAGACGCTGAGCGATGCTTTTGCTTGGCGGGTGCGTTCGCTCCTTATCGCGGTCTTGACCCGTGGCAGAGCGACACCATCTGCTGGCAAGTTCGGGTCCGGGCCCCTCTGGCGATCGAGGCGTCGGTCGTGATGTCGGAACCGCTTGATCTCTCCGCTCACGCAGCGTCATCAAGTGGGTTTTACGATGGACAGTTTGTTAGCGACTGTTTTTCTCGAATTTTTGGGAAAACCGGTCTGGATTTGGTTGGTATTCGTCGGCATTGTCCTGACCCTTCTGGTGCTGGACCTGGGTGTTCTGAACCGTCGCGACCATGTCATCGGCGTCGGCGAGAGCCTGAAGCTCTCCGCCTTCTACATCGCTGTGGCGATGCTGTTCGGCGGCTGGGTCTGGTGGTCGATGGGCGGCGAAGCCGGCTTGCAGTATTACACGGGCTTTTTCGTCGAAAAGAGCCTGTCGCTCGACAACGTCTTCGTCATATCGCTGATCTTCAGCTACTTCGCCGTGCCGCGTGAATTGCAGCACCGGGTGCTGTTTTGGGGCATCCTGGGCGTCATCGTGCTGCGCGGCCTGATGATCGGCGCTGGTGCGGCGCTGGTGTCGGAATTCTACTGGATCCTCTATGTCTTCGGCGCCTTCCTGCTGCTGACCGGCATCAAGATGCTGTTCGCCAAGGACGAGGAGACCAACCTGGGCGAGAATGTCGCGCTCCGGTTCGTGAAGCGCCACATCCGCGTCACCGACCGCTTCCACGGCCATCGCTTCCTCGTCAAGGAGCCGGTGGGCGACAGCGGCGCGATGCGCTGGACGGCCACACCGCTGCTGCTGGCGCTGATCATGGTCGAACTGGCCGATCTGGTCTTCGCGGTGGACAGCGTGCCGGCGATCTTCGCCATCACCACCGACCCGTATCTGGTCTATACCAGCAACATCTTCGCCATCCTGGGCCTGCGCGCGCTGTATTTCGCCCTGGCTGCGATGGTCCACCGCTTCCGCTACCTGAAATACGCCCTGGCGCTGGTGCTGGTGTTCATCGGTGGCAAGATTTTCTACACGCAGGTCTTCGGCAAGCCCGACCCGCTGATCGCGTTGGGCGTTACGTTCGCCTTGATCGGCGGTGGCGTGCTGGTGTCGCTGTGGAAAACCAGCCGCGAAAACAAGGCGGTGGCGGCCGAGTAACCGCGACGCTCGACGCTGGGGGGCGGCACGCTGGTGCCGCCCTTTCCGTCATTCTCAGAACCCCAGCTTCGCCAGTTCGGCGATGCTGTCCGCGGCATTGCGGTGGAGGATGAAGCATCCGCCGGCCGTTTCCCAAGGCTCGCGGGCCTTTTCGCGGTCATCGACCAGGATGGCGCCGGGACTGGCGTAGCGAGCCTTGTCGCGGGCCATGCAGGTGATGACCGGGACGTCGGCCCCCAGCATGCGGGCGACCCAGCGCGTCTTCTGTTCCGGCGCCCAGCTGCCCAAAGGCAGGCCGGTCAGGATGGTCGGCCGGTGCGGCGCGCAGAAGCTCCAAAGCTCCTGCGCGTCGTGCATGAACTCCAGCGTGCCGAAGAAGTCGGCATGCCGGGACAGCGCCCGCCACATCTCCTTCATCGCCAGCTGTTCCGGCCGCTTGCCGGTGGCCGCGACGACGCCGCGGTCGAAATCGGCAAGCACGCCGTCGAGGTCGAGGAACAGCGGCGGCGCCATGTCAGGCCCCGCTCAGCTCCGTCCGCTCGCGGAACTCGTCGAGCGCCTGCGGGTTGGACAGCGCCTCCGTGTTCTTGATCGGCCGGCCGTGGACGGCGTCGCGCACCGCCAGTTCGGTGATCTTGCCCGAGCGGGTGCGCGGGATGTCGGTGACCTGCACGATCTTCGCCGGGACATGGCGGGGCGAGCAGTTGTCCTTGATCCGCTTGCGGATGGTGGCGGCAAGAGCCTCGTCCAGTTTCATCCCCTCGCGCAGCACGACGAACAGCACGACGCGCACGTCGCCGTCCCATTCCTGGCCGATGCAGACCGCCTCCATGATCTCCGGCAGCTGTTCGACCTGGCGGTAGATCTCCGCCGTGCCGATGCGCACGCCGCCGGGGTTGAGCACCGCGTCCGAGCGGCCGTAGATGACCCAGCCGCCATGCTCCGTCTGCTCGATGAAGTCGCCATGCACCCAGATGTTGGGGAAGCGGTCGAAATAGGCGGAGCGGTATTTCGAGCCGTCCGGATCGGCCCAGAAGCCGATTGGCATGCTGGGGAAGGGGCGGGTGCAGACCAGTTCGCCCTTCTCGCCGCGGACGGCGTGGCCGTTGTCGTCGAAGGCCTCCACCGCCATGCCGAGGCCGCGTGTCTGGATCTCGCCCTTCCAAACCGGAGAGATCGGGTTGCCCAGCACGAAGCAGGACATGATGTCGGTGCCGCCGCTGATCGAGGCGAGATGGAGATCCTGCTTGATCGAGCGATAGACGAACTCGAAATTCTCCGGCATCAGCGGAGAGCCGGTGGAGGCCAGGGCGCGGACGCTGGCGAGAGAATGGGTCTTCATCGGCTCCAGCCCGGACTTTTCCAGCGACTGGATGAACTTGGCCGAGGTGCCGAACAGCGTCACCTGCTCAGCATCGGCATAGTCGAACAGGATGTTGCCGGTGGGGGCGAAGGGCGAGCCGTCATAGAGGACCAGCGTGGTGCCGCTGGCCAATCCGGTCACCAGCCAGTTCCACATCATCCAGCCGCAGGTGGTGAAGTAGAACAGCCGGTCGCCGGGCTTGAGGTCGCAGTGCAGCCGGTGCTCCTTCACATGCTGAAGGATGGTGCCGCCGGTGCCATGGACGATGCATTTCGGCTTTCCGGTGGTGCCGGACGAATAGAGGATGAACAGCGGGTGGTCGAATTCGACCCGTTCGAAGGTCGGCTCGGCCACCGGATAGGGCGCCATGAGGTCGTGGAAGCCGACGGCACCGGGGATCGCCGACAGGTCGGGATCCTTGTCGACATAGGGGACGATGACGGTGGCGACGACGGTCGGCAGGTCCTTGAGGACTTCGGCCACCTTGGCGCGGACGTCGTGGCTCTTGCCGTTGTACCAATAGGCGTCGGGGGCGAAGACCACCTTCGGCTCGATCTGGCCGAAGCGGTCGGTGATGCCCTGGATGCCGAAATCGGGCGAGCAGGACGACCACACCGCGCCCAGGCTGGTGGTGGCGATCATCGCCGCCAGCGTTTCCGGCATGTTCGGCATGATGGCGGCGACGCGGTCGCCCTTGCCGACGCCCCTGGCCTTCAGCGCCTGCTGAAGGCGGGAGACGGTGGCCTTCAGTTCCACCCCGCTCCAGCGGTACTTCACCTTGTCCTCGCCCCAGAAGCAGACCGCATTGTCGTCCGGCGCGCCGGCCAGCAGGTTCTCGGCATAGCTGAGGCGGGCTTCCGGGAACCAGCGGGCGCCCGGCATCCTGTCGCCGTCCAGCAGATCGACGGCGCCGAGATCGCCGGTCAGCCCAGCCCATTCCCACAGGAAGCGCCAGAACCGTTCCTTCTCCGCGATCGACCAGTTGTAGAGCGCGTCGTAATCGTCCAGCCGCAGTCCGAATCGCGCATTCGCCGCCTCGCGGAAGACGGTCAGGTTGGCCTGCGCGATGCGCTCCTCACTCGGGCTCCACAGCGGAGTGTCCATTCTCGGTTCCCTCAGCGTCTCGTTTTCGACCGGCCCCAGCGGCCGGCTTTCCTGCCGGGTTGCTTGTTCGTGCCCCGGATTGCCGTGCAGCATAGCGCATGGCCGCACCGGTTGTCTGCGTCCGGGTGGGCGAAATCGGATAGGGTGGAGGAGGGCAAGGGTAACGGAATCAAGGCGCTGCAAACGAAAAGGGCGGGGAGTTTCCTCCCCGCCCCATCTGATCGTTCTATCTGGCTGCGGTCAGGCGGCCTTCTTCTTGCCGGCGCCGATCTTCGGCTCCTCGCCTTTCAGCAGGCGCCGGATGTTCGCCTCGTGACGGATGAAGACCAGCACGGCGATGAACAGGCAGAGCCCGGCGACCAGCGGTCCGCCGAAATACCAGCCGGTCAGCGGGCTGAGGCCGAGAGCCGTCAGCGCCGACAGCGAGGAGATGCGGAACAGCGCCGCCATGACGATCCAGGTCAGGCAGGCCAGCAGCCCGACCGGCCAGCACACGGCCAGCAGGACGCCGATTGCCGTCGCGACACCTTTGCCGCCCTTGAAGCCGAGCCAGACCGGGAAGCTGTGGCCCAGCATGGCGCCGCCGGCGGCCAGAACCGCCGCTTCCGGCCCGGCCCACCACAGGGCCAGCAGCGCCGCGATGGCGCCCTTGCCGCTGTCGAGCAGCAGGGTCGCCAGCGCCAGCGGCTTGTTGCCGGTGCGCAGCACGTTGGTGGCGCCGATATTGCCGGAGCCGATCTGGCGGATGTCGCCCAGACCGGCCATCCGGGTCAGCACCAGCCCGAAGGGGATCGAGCCCAGCAGGTAGCCCAGCAGGGCGGCAAGCACGAGGGTCAGCACCGGATCAGCCCTCCGCCTGCCAGACGGTGCGGCCGTCGACGATGGTGCGCAGCGGCCGGCCCTGGACCGGACGGTTCTCGAAGGGCGAGTTCTTCGACTTCGACTTGAAGCGGCTGACGTCGATCTGCCACGGCACGTCGGCATCGAAGACGACCAGATCGGCCGGCCCGCCCTTGACGATGCGTCCCAGGGGCAAGTCGAGGATGGCCGCCGGGTTGGCGGTAACGCAGGCCAGTGCCTTCAGAAGCGGCATCCTGCCCTTGTGCACCAGTTCCAGCGTCAGCGGGAACAGGGTCTCCAGCCCGATGACGCCGGGGGCGGCCTGGGCGAAGGGCAGGCGCTTCTGGTCCTGGTCCTGCGGCACATGGTCGGACGCGATGGCGTCGATGGTGCCGTCGGCCAGCCCCTCGACGATGGCGCGGCGGTCCATCTCGCCACGCAGCGGCGGCGACACCTTGGCATAGGTGCGGTAGTCGCCGACGTCGGTCTCGGTCAGGGCGAAGTAATGCGGGGCGGTGTCGCAGGTCACCTTCAGCCCGCGCGCCTTGGCGCGGCGGATCAGGTCGACGGATTCGCCGGTGGTGACGTGGGCGAAGTGCAGGCGCCCGCCGGTCAACTCGGCCAGCCGCAGGTCGCGCTCGATCATGATGATCTCGGCCTCGCGCGGGATGCCGACGAGGCCGAGGCGGGTGGCGATCTCGCCGGAATTCATCATGCCGCCCGACGCCAGCGACGGCTCTTCGGGGTGCTGGACGATCAGCTTGCCGAAGGTCTTGGCGTAGCTCAGCGCCCGGCGCATGGTCTTGGCGCTGACGATGGCCTTGATGCCGTCGGTGAAGGCGACCGCACCGGCCTGGCCGAGCAGGCCCATCTCGGTGATCTCGTTGCCTTCGGTGCCGCGGGTGGCGGAGCCGTAGGCGAAGACCTTGACCAGCTTCACCTCGCGGGCACGCCGCGCGATGAACTCCAGACCGGCGACCTCGTCCAGCACCGGGTCGGTGTTGGGCAGCAGCGCCATGGCGGTGATGCCGCCGGCAGCCGCGGCGCGCGACGCGCTCTTGATCGTGTCCTTTTCTTCCTCCCCCGGCTCGCCGATCAGCACCCGCATGTCGACGAGGCCGGGAGCGAGGCACTGGCCGGCGAGGTCGATCACCTCCGCACCCTCGGGTGTGGAGTCGTTGAACAGGCCGGGGCCGAAATCGGCGATGGTCTCGCCATCGATCAGCAGGTCGCCGCGCTGGTCGAGGCCCGTCGCCGGGTCGAGCAGGCGGGCGTTGCGGTAGACGGTACGCGCACTCATCAGACGGCTCCCGCAAGGTCGGACTGGCGGCGTTCACGGGTCAGCAGGTCGAGCACGGCCATGCGGACGGCCACGCCCAGTTCCACCTGATCGAGGATCATCGAGCGCTTGAGATCGTCCGCGACCTCCGAATCGATCTCCACGCCGCGGTTCATCGGACCGGGATGCATGATGACCGCGTCGGGCTTCGCCACCTCCAGCTTCTCGTAATCGAGGCCGTAGAAGTAGAAGTATTCCCGGGTGGAGGGGACGTACTGGCCGCTCATCCGCTCGGTCTGCAGGCGCAGCATCATCACCACGTCGGCGTCGCGCAGGCCGGCCTTCATCGAGTGGTGGACCTCGACGCCCAGCCGTTCGATCTGCGAAGGCAGCAGGGTCGGCGGCGCCACGCAGCGCACCCGGGCACCCATGGCGTTCAGCAGGTGGATGTTGGAGCGCGCGACGCGGCTGTGCAGGATGTCGCCGCAGATCGCCACGATCAGCCCGTCCAGCCGGCCGAGGCGGCGGCGGATCGCCAGCGCGTCGAGCAGGGCCTGGGTCGGGTGTTCGTGGTGGCCGTCGCCGGCGTTGATGACGGAGCAGTTGACCTTGTCGGCCAGCAGCTTGACGGCACCTGAATCGGCGTGGCGCACCACCAGCGCGTCGAGGTGCATGGCGTTCAGCGTCATCGCCGTGTCGATCAGGGTCTCGCCCTTCTTCACCGAACTGCTGTCGGTCGACATGTTGATGACGTCGGCCCCCAGTCGCTTGCCGGCCAGCTCGAAGCTGGTGCGGGTGCGGGTGGAGTTCTCGAAGAACAGGTTCACCTGCGTGCGGCCGTCCAACAGGTTGGACTTCTTCACGGGGCGGCGGTTCTGCTCGACATAGCCATCGGCGAGGTCGAGAATCTGGGTGATCTCGCCGGCCCGCAGCCCCTCGATTCCGAGAAGGTGGCGGTGCGGGAAGACCGTGTCGGGGGGCGGGTTCGCGCTCATGGCCGCGGACTATAGGAGCGGTCCGTTACGCCCGCAAGCCGCTCCATGCGAAGGGTTTCACACCGCTCCCGCCTCTTCGAACAACCAGTCGTAGAAGGCCTTCACCTTGGGCCGGGAAAAGTAATGCTGCGGCGCCACGACATAATAGGCGAGGCTTCCCGGCAGCCGCACATCGAACAGGCGGACCAGCCGCCCGGCGGCGATGTCGTCGGCCACCAGCACACCGCGGGCGAGTGCTATGCCATGGCCGTTGATCGCCGCCTGGAGGGTGAAGGACGAATCGTCGAACCGCAGGCCGCGTTCGGTGTCCACCCCCTCGATCCCCGCCACCCGGCACCACACCGCCCAGGAAATGTTGTAGTCGTCGTGCAGCAGCGTGTGGTGCCGCAGATCCTCAGGATTAACCAGCGGCCGCTTGCCGGATAACAGAGACGGATGGCCGACCGGGAAGATGTCCTCGGTCAACAGCCGCTCCACCCGCAGATCCGGCCACAGTCCGTTGCCGAAGCGGATCGCCAGATCGACGTCGTGCCGGGCGAAATCGACCACCTGCGCCGTGCTGTGGACCCGCACATCCATATCGGGATGACGCTTTTGGAAGCGGACCAGCCGCGGCACCAGCCATTTGGACGCGAAGCTGGGCATGGTGGAGATGGTCAGCGTGCCGCTGCTGTCGGCGCGGATCAGCCGGTCGGTCGCCTGGGACAGCGTGTCCATCGCCTCGCGCACCGGCGGCAGATAGCTCTGCCCGGCCTCGGTCAGCGCCAGCGCCCGGTTCATTCGGCGAAACAGCGGTAATCCGAGCCACTCCTCCAGCGCCTTGATCTGGTGGCTGACAGCGGCCTGCGTCACATGCAGTTCCTCGGCGGCTTTTGTGAAGGAAAGATGGCGGGCGGCGGCTTCGAAGGCGCGCAGCGCGTTCAGCGGGGGCAGGCGGCGGGACATGGGGCGGTTCTGGACCGGAGGTGGATTCGGATTAGCAAAGCTAATCGATTCTATGAGAAAGCGTCGTTTGTCGGCAAGCGTCCTGTGCCCCATTCTCAGCTTCACAAGCAATCACACTGAACGGAGCGGCGAGGCTGAGGCCCCGCTCCCCATCCAGCGAAGGAAGTCGGATCATGGCAAAGGGCATGACAAAGGGAACGCAGTCGCAGTTTTCCGCCGCAGAGCTGTTCGTCCGCAAGCCGGTGCAGGCCAATCCGGGCTTGGGCGAACGCGTGGTGTCGCTGTTCGACCGCCTCGCCACCTGGAACGAGCGCCGCCGGCAGCGCCGCGCGCTGGAGGCCTTGCCCGATCACCTGCTGTCGGACATCGGCATTTCCCGTGCCGACGCCGACTATGAGGCCGAGAAGCCGTTCTGGCGGGGGTGAGCGATGACCGACGCAACGGCAGGAGGAGAGCGGGTCTGGACCGGCGGTTGCCTGTGCGGCGGCGTGCGCTATGCCATCGACACGCACCCGGAGTCGATCTCCTTCTGCCACTGTTCACAGTGCAGGCGACAGCATAGCCATGTCGGCGCCTACACCGGTCTGCCGCGTGCGGCGTTGCGTCTGCTGAACGACGCCACGCTGACATGGTATGCCTCTTCCGACCGGGCGCGGCGTGGCTTCTGTGCGCGTTGCGGTGCCGGGCTGTTCTGGGAGGCGCTCGACCAGGGCGATGCCGAGGGCGGGCCGCGCATCACCGTGACCGCCGGCAGCCTGGACGATGCGTCGGGGCTCCGGGTCGAGCGCCACATCTTCGTCGACCACAAGGGCGCCTATTACGACATCGGCGACGACGGCGTCGAACGCCGGGCCAGCACGGGAGAGACGGTGGAATGAGCGAACAGGGCAGGGCACTTTCCGGGGGCTGCCTGTGCGGCGGCGTGCGTTTCCTGCTGGCCGAGCGGCCGGACGGGGTGGTGACCTGCCATTGCGGCCAGTGCCGCCGTTTCCATGGTCATATCGGCGCCTACATCACCGTGCCGCGCGACACCGTCACCTTCGATGCAGATGCGACCCTGTCCTGGTATCGCTCCTCCGACATCGCGGAGCGCGGATTCTGCGGTCGGTGCGGATCGTCGCTGTTCTGGAAGGGCGACGGCAAAAGCGAGATCGAGATCGCCGCCGGCAGCCTGGATCAGCCGACCGGGCTGACGACGCTCCGCCATGGCTATGTCGCCGGCAAGGCCGATTATTACGAGATCACCGACGGGCTCGAGCAGTTTCCGGGTTCGTCGGAACCGGAATAGAGGGCTGGGGTTTCAAGCGCGGAAAGTTGCCAAGGAAAATTGGCAAGGAAAGTTGGTAGGGACATTTGTTTGTGGACGGCCGCATTCCTGCTGGGTGCGCGTTTCCGTCGCAGGTGCGTTGCGGAGCCTGCGGGTGCCTTTTCATTTGACCCTGGATGGCTGGGGTGAGAATGATTTTCAGAAGCAAAAGGCCCACCAGCCCCTGAGGTTTTCCGCGAATGCGCCGTGTCTCCCTGCTGTCTGCCGCCTGCGCCATCGCCATGTCCGGCGCGGCTTTTCTGAACGCCGTTCCGGTCCGGGCCGACGATGCGATCACCATCGTCATCAAGGACCACAAGTTCGAACCGGCCGAGGTCAAGGTGCCTGCCAACAAGCGGGTGACCCTGCTGGTCGACAACCAGGACGCCACGTCGGAAGAGTTCGAAAGCGGCGAGATGAAGGTCGAAAAGATCGTCGGCGGTCGCAAGCAGATCAAGGTCATGGTCGGTCCGCTGAAGCCGGGGCGCTATCCCTTCTTCGGCGAGTTCCACGAGGCGACGGCGCAAGGCGCCGTAATCGCCGAGTGACACAGTCTTAAGACCGTTCGACGCAGTCTTAAGTCAGAGACCGCCCCGTACCGGAGACGACCATGCTCGCCAGTCTGATCATCGTCTTTCGCGAGGTCCTCGAAGCGGGCCTTATCGTCGGCATCGTGCTGGCCGCCACCCAGGGGGTGGCCGGGCGCGGCCGGTGGATCGCCCTTGGCATCGTCGGCGGCATCGTCGGGTCCTGCGTCGTCGCCGCCTTCGCCGACGGCATCAGCTCGCTGTTCGCCGACACCGGGCAGGAGCTTTTCAACGCCACCGTCCTGCTGATCGCCGTGGTCATGCTGGCCTGGCACAATGCCTGGATGGCGCAGCATGGCCGCGAACTGGCGCGCGACATGAAGGCGGTCGGCCATGCGGTACGGAGCGGCGAGAAGTCGCTGGCGGCTCTGGCCATCGTCATCGGCGTCGCCGTTCTCCGCGAGGGGTCCGAGGTCGTGCTGTTCCTGACCGGCATCCTGGCGTCGGAAGAGGGCGGCATCGCCACCGTGGCCGCCGGCGGGCTGGGCGGCATGGCGCTGGGCGCGCTGGTCTCCGTCCTTCTTTATGTCGGGCTGGTGCAGATCCCGACGCGGCACCTGTTCGCCACCACCACGTGGCTGCTGACGCTGCTGGCCGCCGGCATGGCCGCCACCGCGGTCAATTTCCTGGCGCAGGGCGGCATGCTGAATGCCGGCGGGACCGTGCTGTGGGACAGCTCGGGCATTCTGCGCGACAACAGCCTGATCGGGCAGGCGCTGCATGTTCTGGTCGGCTACACCGACCGTCCGACCGAGGCGCAGTTGATCGCCTATGTCGGCGTGGTCGTCGGCATCCTGCTGCTGACCCGCTGGGCGGCCGGCAATTCGCCGTCGAACCGGTCGCGGGTGGCGTCAGCAGCGGAATGATCAATAGCATGAAGGTGTAAGGCCGGGCCGACGGTCAAGCGTCTGGCCTTGCCCGTTGAAATCGCGTCATAGTGCCGCTGCGACAGTCGAGCGGCGGGGAATATGGCGGAGCTTGTGACGTTGGTTGTGCTGCTGGCGGCGATGGTGGTCGCCGTGCCGGTGGCAAAGAGATTCGGGTTCGGCGCGCCGCTGGGTTATCTCGCCGCCGGACTGGCGGTGGGGCCTGCGGGCCTTGGGCTGGTGACCAATGTGGGGGCGATTGCCCACGCCTCGGAACTCGGCGTCGTCATGCTGCTGTTCCTGATCGGGCTGGAGTTGCGGCCCGCCCGCCTTTGGGTCATGCGGAAATCGGTGCTGGGGCTGGGCGGTGCGCAGGTCGCCGTCACCGGTGCGGTGATCGCCGCGCTGTGCGGCTGGGGGCTGGGGCTCGCCTGGCCGACCGCGGTGGTGCTGGGCTTCGGCTTCGCCCTGTCCTCCACCGCCATGGCTCTGCCGATGATGGCGGAGCGCGGTCTGCTTGCCAACCAGTCCGGGCGCAATGCTTTTTCCATCCTGCTGTTCCAGGACCTCGCCATCATTCCGGCGGTGGCACTGCTGCCGCTGTTGGGCAACGGTTCCGTTCCGCACGCCGATGGCGCCTGGCTGGCCGTGGCGAAGGCGGTGGTCGCGGTGGCGCTGGTGCTGATCGGCGGACGCTATCTGCTGCGGCCGATCTTCCACGCTGTCGACCGTGCCGGCGCGCCGGAGATCTTCACTGCCACCGCCCTGCTGATCGTCATCGGCACCGCCGTGCTGATCCAGGAGGCCGGCCTGTCGATGTCGCTGGGCGCCTTTATGGCCGGAGTGCTGCTGTCGGATTCGGAATACCGGCACGAGGTGCAGGCGGACATCGAGCCGTTCGAGGGGCTTCTGCTCGGGCTGTTCTTCGTTTCGGTCGGGATGGGGGCGGACGTGCCGACGCTGATGGCGCACCCGATCCGCTTCCTCGGCCTTGCCGTGGCGCTGCTGGTGGTGAAGGGGGCGGTGCTGCTGGTTCTTGCCCGCATCGCCGGCGTGCCCTGGGCCGGGGCGGGGCGGATGGCGACGGTGCTGAGCCAGGGCGGCGAGTTCGGCTTCGTGCTGTTCGGGCTGGCGGTCGGCGGCGGTGCGATGGCCGGGGAGCAGGCGTCGGCGGCCATGCTGGTGGTCACCCTGTCGATGCTGGCGACCCCCTTCCTGTTCGCGGCGGAAGAGCGCTGGTTCGCGCCGCGCCTGATGGCGGGCAAGCCCAAGCGCCCGTTCGACACTCCGCCCGACGAGAATCCGCCGGTCATCATCTGCGGCTTCGGCCGGGTCGGGCAGGTGGTCGGCCGCGTGCTGCGGATGCGCGGCATCGCCTTCACCGCGCTGGAGAGCAGTGCGGCGCAGGTCGACTTCGTCCGCAAGTTCGGCAGCAAGGCCTATTACGGCGATCCGACGCGCGTCGAGCTTCTGCGTGCCGCCGGGGCGGAGAAGGCCAGTGTGCTGGTGGTGGCGCTGGACGACATGGAGCAGTCGCTGCGGGTGGTGGAGATGGCGACCCGCCATTTCCCCAACCTGACCATCTTCGCCCGCGCCCGCAACCGCCGGCATGTCCACCACCTGATGGACCGCGGCGTCACCCACATCGTGCGCGAAACCCTCGACAGCAGCATCCGGCTGACCGGCGACGTGCTGCGCCAGATGGGCATGGCAGAGGGCGAGGTCGTGCGGACGCTCGACACTTTCCGCGCCCATGACGAGCGGACCCTGATCCGCCAGCACGCCGTCCACAATGACGAGACCAAGCTGATCCAGACCTCCCGCGATGCCGCCGCCGAGCTTCAGTCGCTGTTCGAGGCGGACCGCGAGGATGCCGTGCAGGGAGAAGCGGAACCGAGAACCGCCAGCGCCTAACCGATCAGCAGGCTGTCGTCGCTGATCTCCGCCCCGCCGCGCTGTCTGGCGAACAGCGCGAGCAGGTGCGGCACGTCCAGCCCGGCGCGCTCCTCCCCCGCCACGTCCAGCACGACGCGGCCCTCGTGCAGCATCAGCGTGCGGTCGCCATAGTCGAGCGCCTGCCGCATCGAATGGGTGACCATCAGCGTGGTCAGGCGGTTGTCGCGGACGATGCGGCGGGTCAGATCCAGCACGAAGTTGGCGGTGGCGGGATCGAGTGCCGCGGTGTGCTCGTCCAGCAGCAGGATCTTGGAGCCGGCGAGCGTCGCCATCAACAGGCTGACCGCCTGACGCTGGCCGCCGGACAGCAGGCCCATGCGGTCGTGCAGCCGGTTCTCCAACCCCAGCCCCAGCGCCGCGATGCGGTCGCGGAAGCCCTTGCGGCGGTCGCCGCCCAGCGCCGGCGCCAGACCGCGGCGGCGTCCGCGGGCGGCGGCGAGTGCCATGTTCTCTTCGATGGTCAACGTGGCGCAGCTGCCGGCCATCGGATCCTGGAAGACGCGGGCGACCAGACCGGCGCGGCGCGGCGTGTCCCAGCGGGTGACGTCGGTGCCGTCGATGGAGATGCGCCCCTGCTCAGCCAGCACGTCGCCGGCCAGCGAGCCGAGGAAGGTCGACTTGCCGGCGCCGTTGGAGCCGATGACGGTGACGAACTCGCCTTCGGGAATGGTCAGGTCGACGCCGAGCAGCGCATGCTTTTCCAGCGGCGTGCCGCGCCCGAAGGTGACGTGGATGTCTTCGACGACGATCATCGGGTGGCTTTCGTGCTGCGGCTGGCCTTCGCCTTCAGGCGCGGCAGGATCAGGGCGACGGCGACCAGCACCGCGGTCACCAGATTGAGGTCCGAGGCCTGCAGCCCGATGGCGTCGGCCGACAGCGCCAGCTGGACCGCGAGACGATAGAGGATCGAGCCGGCGACGCAGCCGACCAGTGCCAGGGCCAGCGCGCGGGCGGGCAGCACCGTCTCGCCGACGATAACGGCGGCCAGCCCGACGACGATGGTGCCGATGCCGGTGGTGACGTCGGCGAAGCCGTTGGTCTGGGCGAACAGGGCGCCGGCCAGACCGGTCAGGGCGTTAGACAGGGCGATGCCGGCATAGACATGGGCATCGGTGTCGACGCCCTGCGCCCGCGCCATCCGCGCATTGACGCCGGTCGCCCGCATCGCCAGCCCGAACTCGCTGCCCAGGAAACGGGCGAGCAGCAGCACCACCGCCGCGACGATGACGCCGACCACCAGCGGACGGACGATGTGGTCGGGAATACCCAGCCCATAGAAAGGCGTCAGAACGGTGTCCTGCATCAGCAGCGCGACGTTCGGCCGGCCCATGACCCGCAGGTTGACCGAGAACAGCGCGATCATCGTCAGGATGCTGGCGAGCAGATGCAGGATCTTGAAGCGGACATTCAGCGTCGCCGTGACCAGCCCGGCCGCCGCTCCCGCCAGTGCCGCGGCGAGGCTTGCCAGCCACGGGTTGACCCCGGCGATCAGCAGAACCGCGCAGACGGCCGCCCCCAGCGGAAAGCTTCCGTCCACCGTCAGGTCGGGGAAGTCCAGGATGCGGAAGGACAGATAGACGCCGATGGCGACCAGCGCATAGACGAGGCCGATCTCGATGGCGCCGAAGAGGGCGATTTCAGTCATTGCGGTGCTTTTGAAAGGGCTTGGCGGGGGAGCGTGGCTCCCCCAGTCGATTGCTTACTGCCCGACAACCTTCGTCGCGCGCTTCACCACCGCGTCGGGCAGGGTGACGCCCATGGCGGCGGCGGACTTGGGGTTGACGAACAGGTCGGTGCCCTTGGCGAGCGCCACCGGAATGTCGCCCGGCTTCTCGCCCTTCAGGACACGGGCGACGATGGCGCCGGTCTGCTTGCCGACCTGGAAATAATCGAAGCCGACCGAGGCGACCGTGCCGCGGGCGACGCTGTCGGTGTCGGCGGAGAAGATCGGCAGCTTCGCCTGCTGGCCGACCGCGATCACGCTTTCCAGGGCCGAGACGACGGTGTTGTCGAGCGGAATGTAGACGGCATCGGCCTTGCCGACGAGGCTGCGCACCGCCGGCTGGGCATCGGATGACTTCGGCACGGAGGCCTCGACGACGCTCAGCCCCACCTTGGCCGCCTCATCCTTCAGCGCCTTGACCAGCACGATGGAATTGGGCTCACCGGGGTTGTAGAGCACGCCGATGCGCTTGACCTGCGGCAGGATCTCGCGGATCAGCGCCACATGCTCGCCCACCGGAGCCATGTCGGACAGACCGGTGATGTTGGCGCCGGGCTTGTCCATCGACTTGACCATCTGGGCCGAGATCGGATCGGTCACCGCGGTGAAGACGACCGGGATGTCGCGGGTCGCTGCCGCCACCGCCTGGGCCGAGGGGGTGGAGATCGGCACGATCACGTCCGGGCGGGAACCGGCGAACTGGCGGGCGATCTGCGCGGCGGTGGCCGGATTGCCCTGCGCGCTCTGATATTCGACCTTGAGCGTCTGGCCCTGGACGAAGCCGGCGTCCTTCAGCGCCTCCACGATGCCGTCGCGGGTGGCGTCGAGCGCCGGGTGCTGGACGATGGCGGTGATGGCGACGGTCTTGCTCTGCGCCATGGCCGAAACCGGCGCGGCAATCGGACCGACGAAGGCGGCGAGTGCCGCCGCGGCGCACAACAGGCGGGTGAAGGACATGGCTTGGGGCTCTCCGCAACGCAAAGGTCTTCCCCTAGACCGCGCGGGCGCCGCCGTCAACTCGGCAGCAGGGGCGTCCAGGCCAGGATATGGCGGCATGTCGGCCCTGCCCGCAATCGGGAGTGTGGTTTGCTTGAGAAGAGCCTATATTGTGGGCAACACGGAAGGAGTGGCCATGATCGCAGGGACCGGAACGGCTCCGTCGAAGTTTCTCGCCTCCTTCCGCGGCCTGATCGGCTGCTGCCCCAATTGCGGGCGTGGCCGGCTGCTGCGGAATTTCCTCAAGCCGGTCGACCAGTGTTCGGCCTGCGGCGAGGCCTATGGCCACCTGCGTGCCGACGACGCGCCGCCGTGGATGACGATCCTGATCGTCGGCCACATCGTCATTCCCGCCCTGCTGTCGGTCGAGCAGACCTACGAGCCGCCGACCTGGGTGCATATGACGATCTGGCCGTCGCTGACCCTGCTGCTGACGCTGCTTCTGCTGCCGCGCTGCAAGGGTCTGGTGCTGGGGCTGCTGTGGAGCACTGGCGCGCCGGGGTCGGAACGTGGCTAAAGCTTCGGCTGACGCTGAAACGGAAAACGGCACCGTGCGGTAAGGCACGGTGCCGCGTCTCATTACATCTTGAACACTGCTTGCCGTCAGCGCGCGCTCGGCAGGGCGCTGCCGTGGCCGGCGCGGGCGCCGGACAGGCTGGCGCGCAGCTTGCCGAACAGCTCACGCAGGTACTCGGCGCGCATCTGGCGGGCCGCCAGCATGATTTCGTCGTGGCTGCGGGAATCGCGGACTTCGTTGATAGGCATGGTCATGGCTCTGGGAATCTCCACGTGAGGTGAGAGACGTCCACTCCCTTGGGCATTGTTTGCTTTGTGGAGTTCAAGATAGGGCAGAGCCGCTGTCCCATGAAGCGCGGTCCGTGCAACGCCGACCGACGTTTTCCGTATCAGCTTCGTCAATCAACGGAGGTGCGAACTATTGCCGCAGGACACGGTTCGCAGCTGACTGCGGGCAACAGTTCGCCGGTCCGGTCACTCGCGGTCGCGCGCGCCGTCCACCGCGACATTGCGGTCGGAGACGATGCGGTCGTTGCCGCGTTCCCCCGCCTGCCCCTGCGGCCGGTCGGGCTGGCGCGGCGGCAGCGGGCCGGTGCCGAGACCGCCGGTCTCCTCGCTGCCGGGGATGCCGAAATCCTCGTCGGGCTGGTCGATAGGGCCGCCGGCGCCGGGACCGATGATGCGCTGGAAGCCTTCGATCTCCTCGTCCACGTCCAGATGATCGCGCGTCTCGCGGATATCCAGCGGGATGTCGCGCTCGTCGACACCGCCGCTGTCGTTGGGGCCGCCGCTGTTGCTGGGGCCGGTGGCGTTGCCGGTCTTGCGGCTGTCGATGTTGCGGTCATTGGTGGCCATGGGCGCTCTCCGGTCTGCTGTGTCGAGTTTTGCGTTCCTCAACAGGGCGGAAGGGCACTTGTCACCGACCGCACGTCGAACCAGCCGCCGACGCTGTGGCGCAGATCGTGCCGATGGTCCTGCTCGGGTGCCGGGGCGATGTCCCACAGCCAGGACATGTCGGGGGCGGGAAGGGCGAGGCCCCAGGTCGAATCCTCCACCTCGGTCACGGTGCCGCCATGGATCCAGGAGGCGTCGATGTCGGTGAACAGAGCCGCATGTTCGGCGATGGCGGTCAGCCAGCACAGATGGCCATGGACCATGCGAAGCGCGAAGGCCATCCGGTCCGCCGCCGGGATCTTCGGGGCGCGGCGCTCCACCGCCTCCAGCGGCAGCAGGGGCAACTGGGACAGCAGATTGCAGGACAGGGCAAAGCGGAAGGGGCTCCCCTCCGGAATCGGCGCGACGAAGCCGGTCGGCAGCGGGCCGCGGCTGTCGAGCGACGCTGCAAGCGGGGCCAGGGCGCCGCTGACGTCCATCTCGACCAGCCGGACTTTGGGCAAGGCGGCGGCCCTGCGGCGGACGGCGCGGCTGTGCAGGATGTCGACCAGCACCACCTCGTCGAAGCGGGCCGTCAGCCTTTCCAGCGGAATCTCGATCAGCAGCCCGGAACCGGCGACCAGCGCCCGTCCGCCCGGAGTCGCCCATTCCATCGCCTGTTCGACGAAACGGTGGCAGGCGGCGACATGCGGCGCCCACGCCCGTCTTTGCCGCCGGTGGCGGGCGCCCAGCGCCACCATCTCCGACAGATAACCGAACCTGCGGGCCAGCGGCGGGCAGGGGGTGGTCAGATATTCGAAGGCTTCGCGCAACATCGCCGGCCAATTCCCTCCCGTCGGTCTCTTCCTGGCGCCTCGCTTTTTGGCCGTCTCACCCCTTGACCCGCGAGGGTGGCAAGGTACCTATGGCGCCATGGTCGAGATCAAGAGGAAAGCGGCCCTCGTCACCGGGGCCGGCAAGCGCATCGGGCGGGCCATCGCGCTCGATCTGGCGGGGCAGGGGTGGGACGTCGCCGTCCATTACCGAAGCTCCCGCGCGGAGGCCGGTGCCGTCGTCGCGGAGATCGAGCGGGCGGGCGGACGCGCCATGGCCTTCGCCGCCGATCTGGACCGCGAGGCGGAGGTGAAGACCCTGGTGCCGGCGGTGACGGAGCAGCTCGGTCCGCTGACCCTGCTGGTCAACAACGCGTCCCGGTTCGAACGCGACGAGGTCGCAGACGTGACCCGCGAATCGTGGGACGCGCATATGGAGGCGAACCTGCGGGCGCCCTTCGTGCTGTCGCAGGACTTTGCGTCGCGGTTGCCGGAGGGCGAGAGCGGGCTGATCGTCAACATCATCGACCAGCGCGTCTGGAATCCCACGCCGCACTTCGTCTCCTACACCCTGTCGAAAATGGGGCTGTGGGCACTGACCCGGACGATGGCGTTGGCGCTGGCCCCGCGGATCCGCGTCAACGGCATCGGTCCCGGCCCGACCCTGCGCAACGACCGCCAGACGGTGGAGGAATTCGCCGAACAGTGGGACTCGACCCCGCTGCGGCGCGGCACCACGCCGGAGGAGGTCTGCGCCGCCATCCGCTTCCTGATCGCCGCCCCGGCGATGACCGGACAGATGATCGCGCTGGACGGTGGGGAGCATCTGGGATGGGCGCAGCCGGCGCATGGCTTCGTGCCCACCGAATGACGGCGTGTTACAGCGCGTAAACATGGGAAGACGCGCCCGCCTGACGCTGGACGACAGGCATGATAGAAGCGGGGGCGAGGAAAAGGACCGCGCGTTTTACACAGGTGCCCCACCCCGCGCAAGAGGCGCCTGCGCCGCAGGGACGATTTTGTGTCAGCGCGTCAATTCCCGCCCTTGACTTGACCATGCCCTAGTGAAATCAATGACTTAGCAAAAATGCTTAAAAAATAGGCAGAGGCATGCGATCCCTTGCGGCGCCTAGCTCCGGACGGGCTACTCCCTCCGTTATCGACAAACTTATCCACAGGTTTCGTGGATATTCTTCCGGAGGGGTGAGTCGATCCACATGCGACCTGCATGTGCCCAACAGTTGACCCGCGGCGGCCGCTCAACGACATTCTGGTCATGTCCGAAACGCATTCCTCAGACCCCCTGGATTCCCCCTCGGCCGACGATGCCGCAGATGGTTTCGCTGAAGATCGCTTGGCCGAAGACGGTTTGACCGATCTGGCCGCCCCGACCGACGCAGTGCCGGTGGGGGAAGGTGCCACCGCGCGCCCGAAGCGGCGTCCGGCCGACATCAACCGGGGTGTCGAGATCATTCGGGAGCATCTTAAGACCCTGCCGCAGACGCCGGGGGTCTATCGCATGCTGGCGGGCGACGGGGCGGTCCTGTATGTCGGCAAGGCGCGCAACCTAAAGCGCCGGGTGACCAACTACACCCAGGTGGGAAAGCTGCCGGTCAGGCTCCAGCGCATGGTCGCGGAGACCGAGACGATGGAGTTCGTCAACACCCACACCGAGGTGGAGGCGCTGCTTCTCGAATCGAACCTGATCAAGAAGCTGATGCCGCGGTACAACGTGTTGTTGCGGGACGACAAGACGTTTCCGCACATCATGATCACCAAGGACCACGACTATCCGCAGCTGACCAAGCATCGCGGCGCCCGTGGGCGCGATGCCGATTATTTCGGCCCCTTCGCCTCGGCCGGGGCGGTGAACCGCACCATCACGGCTCTGCAACGCGCCTTCCTGCTGCGCAACTGCGCCGACACGGTGTTCGCCGCCCGCACCCGGCCCTGCCTGCAATTCCAGATCAAGCGTTGCACGGCGCCCTGCGTCGGCCGGGTCAGCCCGGTGGAGTATCAGGCGCAGGTCAATCAGGCGCGCGCCTTTTTGTCGGGCAAGAGCCGCGACATCCAGACGGAGTTCGCCGACCGGATGATGGCCGCCTCCGACGCGATGGATTTCGAGACGGCGGCGCGCTACCGCGACCGTATCCGCGCCCTGACGGCGATCCAGGCCCACCAGGACATCAATGTCGAGGGGGTGGTGGAGGATGCCGACGTCATCGCCGCCTATGCCGAGGGCGGGGTGACCTGCATCCAGGTCTTCTTCTTCCGTGGCGGGCGCAACTACGGCAACCGCGCCTACTTCCCCAGCCACGACAAGGCGGCGGAGACCGAGGAGGTTCTCGCCGCCTTCATCGCCCAGTTCTACGAAAACAAGGCGGCGCCGCCGCTGGTTCTGGTCAGCCACGCCCTGCCGGAGCTGGAGCTGCTGAGCGAGGCGCTGGCGGTCCGTGCCGGGCACAAGGTGGAGTTGGCGGAGCCCAAGCGTGGCGAGAAGCGCCGGATCGTCGAGCATGCGCTGACCAACGCGCGCGAGGCGCATGGGCGCCGGCTGGCCGAAAGCTCCAGCCAGGCGCGGTTGCTCGAAGGTGTGGCCGCCGTTTTCGGGATGGATTCGGCGCCGGAGCGGGTGGAGGTTTACGACAACTCCCACATCCAGGGGGCGCACGCCATCGGCGGGATGATCGTCGCCGGTCCGGAGGGCTTCATCAAGAACGCCTACCGCAAGTTCAACATCCGCACGGAGGGTGCGGCCGGCGACGACTTCGCCATGATGCGCGAGGTGCTGACCCGCCGATTCGGCCGGGCGGTGAAGGAGGATCCGGAACGCAGCCTGGGAAGCTGGCCCGATCTGGTGCTGATCGACGGCGGCCTGGGACAGCTGAACGTCGCGCTGGAGGTGTTCGCGGAGCTGGGGATCGACGACGTGACGCTGGTCGGCATCGCCAAGGGGCCGGACCGCGATGCGGGGCGCGAGCATTTCTTCATGGAGAACCGACCGCCCTTCCAGATGGAGATGCGCGACCCGGTGCTGTATTTCCTGCAACGGCTGCGCGACGAGGCCCACCGCTTCGCCATCGGCACCCACCGGGCCAAGCGGACCAAGGCCATCGGCAAATCGCCCATCGACGAGATCGCCGGCATCGGTCCCGCCCGCAAGAAGGCCCTGCTGCACCATTTCGGCAGCGGCGCCGCCGTGGCGCGCGCCGGGCTCGCCGATCTGGAGGCGGTGGAGGGGATCAATCGGACCGTTGCGAAAAAGATATACGATCACTTCCATCCCGATGGTTAGAATGCAGGCACACGAATTCAGCCGGCTCTCTCACGGGCGCCGTGTGGCGACAACATCCTCCAGCGGTTCGAGTTCTCCGTCATGCTGACCAGCCTGCCCAACCTGCTGACCCTGTCGCGCATCGCGGTGATCCCGGTGGTGGTCGGGCTGTTCTATGTGCCGGAGGCGTGGGCCGCCTACACCGCCTGCTCGCTCTATGCGGCCGCCTGCATCACCGACTGGTTCGACGGCTATCTGGCGCGCGCCTGGGCGCAGGAAAGCGTGATCGGCAAGTTCCTGGACCCCATCGCCGACAAGCTGCTGGTGGCGGCGACGCTGATCATGCTGGCGGGCTTCCACCGGCTGACCGGCCTGTCGATCCTGCCGGCGGTGGTGATCCTGCTGCGCGAGGTTCTGGTGTCGGGCCTGCGCGAGTATCTGGCCGGCCTGCATGTCGGCGTGCCGGTGACCTGGCTGGCGAAATGGAAAACGACGATCCAGATGATCGCACTGGGTTTCCTGATCGTCGGCGATTATGGTCCGGCCGAACTGCCGGTGACCTTCATCGGTACGGTCGGCCTGTGGATCGCCGCGGCGCTGACCTTCTACACCGGGTGGGATTACATGCGCGCCGGCTTGACCCACATGATGGCGGAGCAGCCGGCCAAGCCCGGTGCCGCCCGTTCGGCCCGAAGCGCCGGTTGAAAGTTTCCGACATGAAGATTTTCGGGCTGACCGGCTGGAGCGGCAGCGGCAAGACCTCGCTGATGGTGCGCCTGATTCCGGCGCTGACGGGGCGTGGCCTGCGGGTTTCGACGGTCAAGCATGCGCACAAGGGCTTCGACATCGACCATCCCGGCAAGGACAGCCACAACCACCGCATGGCCGGCGCCACGGAGGTTCTGATCAGTTCCCCGCGCCGCTGGGCGCTGATGCACGAGCTGCGCGACGCCGAACCGGAACTGACGCTGGACCAGCTGATCGGCAAGATCGCACCGGTCGATCTGCTGTTGATCGAGGGCTTCAAGCGCGACCGGCACGAGAAGATCGAGGTCTGGCGGGCCGATGTCGACAAGGCGCTGATCGCGCCGGACGATCCCACCATCGTCGCGGTGGCAAGCGACAGTGCCGTGCCGGGGTGCCCGGTTCCGGTGCTGGACCTCAACGACGCGGATGCGGTCGCGGCCTTCATCGTTGCGCGCTGTGGGTTGGGGTGAGGCTGAGCCTTCACGCGGTCGGACGGTAGTATGGACGGCGCTTCCTCCTCCCCCCGGCGGGCGCCTGACCGCGATGGCCTTCGGCTCGCCATCTTCGATTTCGACGGGACGCTGGCCGACTCCTTTCCGTGGTTTGTCGGCGTTCTGAACGGCGTTGCCGACCGCTATGGCTTCAACCGTGTCCAGGCCGACGAGGTCGAACTGCTTCGCGGCTATGACGCGCGGCAGATCATGCGGCACCTGCGGGTGCCCAGCTGGAAGCTCCCCTTCATCGCCAACCACATGCGCCGGCTGATGGCGAGCGACATCGACGGCATCCGCCTGTTCGATGGCGTGCCGGACATGCTGCGGGCGCTGACCGAGCGGGGGGTGACGGTCGCCATCGTCAGCTCCAATTCCGTGGAGAACATCCGCCGCATCCTGGGGCCGGAGGCGGCGGGGCAGGTCGCTCATTACGGCTGCGGCGCCTCGCTGTTCGGCAAGGCGGCGAAGTTCCGCAGGATGCTGCGCACGACCGGCGTTCCGGCGTCCCATGCCGTCGGGATCGGGGATGAGGTGCGCGACATCGAGGCGGCACGGACGGTGGGCATGGCCTGTGCCGCGGTTGCCTGGGGCTACACGCGCGGCGATGCGCTGGCGGGGCGGCATCCGGATCGGCTGCTGACCCGGGTGGAGGAGATCCCCGGCCTGTTCGGCGGCTGAATGCCACGTCCCGGAAAGCGCGCCTTTTCCCTCTTCGCACCCGATGCCGCAACGGACTAGAGTGGCGGCCATGGTGCAACTCGACAATGACTGCTTCGCCTTCGGCGGACCGATGATGGCGCTGGAGCCGGCGCTGGCGCTGCTGGCCGGACGGGTCGGGCCGGTGACGGCGACCGAAGCCGTGCCGCTGTCCGATGCGCTGGGGCGGGTTCTGGCCGCCGATCTTGTGGCGCCCTTCAATGTGCCGCCGCACGACAACGCCGCAGTGGACGGCTATGCCGTGTTCTTCGACGACCTCGACGCCGATGCCCCCACCACGCTGCCGGTGACGGCGCGGGTGGCGGCCGGGCAGTGGCTCGGCCGGCCGGCGGCGCGGGGGGAGGCGGTGCGGATTTTCACCGGCGCGCCGATGCCCGCCGGCATGGACACCGTCTTCATGCAGGAGGATTGCCGCAGCGCCGGGACCGGACGCGATGCCACGGTCACCCTGCCGCCCGGCATCCGCCGTGGCGTGAACCGCCGGCTGGCGGGAGAGGATGTGCGCGAGGGCTCGGTCGTGCTTTCGGCAGGGCGCCGCCTGCGGCCGGAGGACATCGCGCTCGCCGCATCGCTCGGCCATGCGATGCTGGACGTGCGCTGCCGCCTGCGGGTGGCGGTGTTCTCCACCGGCGACGAGTTGCGGCAGCCGGGGCAGGCGCTGGAACCCGGCGCCGTCTATGACGCCAACCGCTTTGCCCTGATCGCGCTACTGACCCGGCTGGGCTGCGCCGTCACCGATCTCGGCATTCTGCCAGACCGGTTCGAGGCCATCCGCGATGCTCTGGCCGAGGCGGCGACGGGTCATGATGCGCTCATCACCTCCGGTGGCATGTCCACCGGCGAGGAGGACCACGTCAAGCCGGCGGTCGAGGCGAACGGACGGCTCGATTTCTGGCGGCTGGCGATCAAGCCGGGACGGCCGGTGGCGCTGGGGCGGGTGCTCGATGCCGTGTTCGTCGGCTTGCCCGGCAATCCGGTTGCCGTGGTGGTGACCTTCCTGCGCATCGCCCGGCCGATCCTGCTGACGCTGATGGGGGCATCCGCTGAGACGCCGAGGCCGATCCCGGTGCGCGCGGGCTTCGCCCAGAAGAAGAAGCCCGGCCGGCGCGAGTTTCTGCGCGGGTCGCTGGTGTTGGGTGCCGATGGCGCGCTGGAAGCGACCAAATACCCACGCGATGGGGCCGGCGTGCTGTCGTCGCTGGTGGAGTCCGAGGGTTTGATCGAGTTGCCCGAGGATCTGGCGCGGGTCGAGCCCGGCATGAT
Source organism: Azospirillum sp. 11R-A (assembly GCF_049472615.1). NCBI lineage: Bacteria > Pseudomonadati > Pseudomonadota > Alphaproteobacteria > Rhodospirillales > Azospirillaceae > Azospirillum > Azospirillum sp. 11R-A. The sequence goes on from NZ_JBCEBL010000010.1 coordinate 66,287, forward strand.
CGTCGATTTCCTGCCTTTCAAAGAATTCCTGTAGAGGTCGCGTGATGAAGATTCTCTATTTCGCCTGGCTGCGCAGCAAGATCGGCGTGCCGACCGAGACGGTGGACCTGCCGGCGCAAGTCGCCACGGCCGGCGATCTCGTCGAATGGCTGAAGACCCGCAGCCCCCGCCATGCCGAAGCCCTGGCGAACAGCAAGGTGGTCAAGGTAGCGGTGAACCAGGAGCATGTGCCCTACGACCACCCGATCTCGCCGACCGACGAGGTGGCGCTGTTCCCGCCGGTGACGGGGGGCTGACGGCATGGCGATCCGTGTCCAGGCCGGGGATTTCGATGTCGGTGCCGAATATGCCGCCTTCACCGCCGGCCGCACCAGCGTCGGCGGGGTGGCGATGTTCGTCGGGCTGGTGCGCGACATCGCCGGCGGTGCCGCCGTCAGCGCCATGACGCTGGAGCATTACCCTGGCATGACCGAGAAGCAGTTGGAGGCGATCGAGGAAGAGGCGCGCCGCCGCTGGCCCTTGGACGACGTGCTGGTGATCCACCGCCATGGCCGGCTGGAGCCGGGCGACCGCATCGTGATGGTCGCCACCGCGTCGGCCCACCGGGACGCCGCCTTCGAATCCTGCCGCTTCCTGATGGACTGGCTGAAGACCAGGGCGCCCTTCTGGAAGTTGGAAGCCACGCCGGAGGGTGAGCGCTGGGTCGAGGCCAAGGACAGTGACGACGCAGCGGCGGCGCGGTGGGTGGAGTAGAACCAGATTGCCTTCTTGGTCCGGGAGGCTACGGCATTGCCGGCAACATTTACACGGATGACACGGATTTCACGGATATCAATTTGCTTATCATCGCCTCTCCGAAAAGCGAGGGGGCAGCCGAGATCAAAAAAACCGTGTAATCCGTGTATAAATCCGTGATATCCGTGTCGATCTTGTCAACCGTATTATGATCTTCTCAAGTATCGACGCGCTCAGGCGTGCCCCGCTTCGCCCGACAGCATGGAGACGCTGACGCCCAGCTTGCCGATGGCGCGTTCCCACTTGGCATCCAGGTCGGTATCGAACAGCAGCTTCTCGTCGCAGGGCACGTTCAGCCAGCCATTGGCCTGGAATTCGGCATCGAGCTGACCCGGACCCCAGCCGGCATAGCCGAGCAGCAGCAGGTTGCGGCGCGGGCCGCGGTCCTCGGAGATGGCGCGCAGGATGTCGATGGTGGCGGTCAGGGCCACGTCGTCGTTCACCACCAGGGTGCCGTCCCGGACATAATCGGTCGAATGCAGGACGAAGCCGCGGCCCGACTCGACCGGGCCGCCGTAATGCACCGGCAGGTTGTTGACCGGCTGCGAGATGTCCATGTCGAGCTGTTCCAGCAGATCCTCGAACGTGATCGACCCGAACAGCCGGTTGACCACCAGCCCCATTGCGCCGTCTTCATTATGGGCGCAGACATAGATGACCGTACGTTGGAAGCGCGGGTCCTCCATTCCGGGCATGGCGATCAGCAGCTGGCCGGTCAGCGATTCCGTGGTCTTGGAGTCCGGAGACTTGGTCAGGCGCGGCATGGGCGATTATCCTTGTCGTCGGTCCGGTGCGGGAAACCGCGTCCGTCCCTACGTGCGGTTGTGGTTGGCGCTCTGGCGACGCTTTCACCGGAGTGTGACAGCACCGGCCGAGCTTTGTCACCATTATATGGGCTATCATATAGGGTGTCGGGGACGCGGATGCGCCCCTTCCAGGGAAGAGAACAGTGCGCGCGATGAAAAGACATGCCCTCGCCCTCCTGCTTTGTCTGGCTGCGCTGGCCGGTGGCGGCGCCCCCGTTTTTGCGCAGGATGCGGTCGGGGCCTGGACCAAGGCGGGACCGCTGGAGGCGCGGCTGGTGTCGGCGGTGCGCGGCACCGGCGATCTGGCGGCGCTGCCCTTGGGATTGGAACTGCGGCTGGAGTCGGGGTGGAAGACCTATTGGCGCTCCCCCGGCGATGCCGGATTCGCGCCGCGCCTGGACTGGAGCCGCTCCGCCAATCTGGGGGAGGCGACGCTGTCCTACCCGGCGCCGCACCGCTTCTCCGTTCTGGGATTCGAAACCGCTGGCTATGACACGGCGGTTCTTTTCCCGATCCAGGGCAAGCCGGCGACGCCCGGCAAGCCGGTCGATCTGGCGCTGACCGCCGAACTGCTGGTCTGCTCGGAAATCTGCGTGCCGCAGACGCTGGAGCTTGCGCTTGCGCTTCCGGCCGGGCCGGCCGAGCCCAGTGACGTCGCCAACGACGTGGCGCGGGCGCAGGCACTGGTGCCGAAGGGGCCGAACGGTCTGCTGCGCGTCGACTCCGTGCAGGGCAAGGGATCCGCTCTCGAAGTCGAGGCGACCGCCGCCGATGGCTTCGTGTCCCCCGATCTGTTCGTGGAGACGGATCCGCCGCTGACCTTCTCCGCCCCCAAGACGGTCTTTTCCGACAATGACCGCCATGTCCGCCTGACCCTGACGGTGACCGATCCGCAGCAGGGCCTCGATCTCGCCGGGCGCGCGATGACGCTGACCTTGGTCGATGGCGACAAGGCGGTCGAAGCACCGGTAACCGCGTCGGCCGGTGCTGCTGCACCGGCGCCCGGCGGTGTCGGTCTGCTGGCGATGCTGGGGGTGGCCCTGCTGGGCGGCCTGATCCTGAACCTGATGCCCTGCGTGCTGCCGGTGCTGTCGCTGAAGCTGATGTCGGTGGTCAAGCATGGCGGGCAGGCGCCTGCCGCGGTGCGCGCCGGCTTCCTGGCGAGTGCCGCCGGTATCCTGACCTCGTTCCTGCTGATGGCCTCGGTGCTGGTCGGGGTCAAGGCGGCGGGCGGGGCGGTCGGTTGGGGCATCCAGTTCCAGCAGCCGCTGTTCCTCGTCTTCATGGTCGTGCTGGTCACGCTGTTTTCGGCCAACCTGTGGGGCCTGTTCGAGGTGCCGCTGCCGCGCGCCCTGGCCGACCGGCTGGGCGGCGACGGGCTGGCCGGGCCGTTCGCCACCGGCATGTTCGCGACCCTGCTGGCGACTCCCTGTTCCGCACCCTTCCTGGGCACGGCGGTGGGATTCGCCCTGTCGAAGGGGCCGGTGGAAATCTACGCGATCTTCGCGACGCTGGGCGTCGGCTTGGCTCTGCCCTATCTGGCGGTCGCGGCATGGCCGCGGGTGGCGGGCTGGCTGCCGCGTCCGGGGCGCTGGATGGCGACGCTGAAGACGGTTTTGGGGTTCGCGATGATGCTGACGGCGCTTTGGCTGCTGTCGGTGCTGACCGCGCAGATCGGCGAGGTGGCCGCGGCCACGGTCGGGCTGATGATGGCGGGGCTGGTGCTGGCGCTGTGGGTCGGGCGGAGCGCGCGGGGGACCGCGCGGACCGCCGGGCCGGCGTTGGCTGGCGTGCTGGCGGTCGCCGCATTCGCCATGCCGGCCGCGGTCGGTCCGTCGGCCGGGGCGGCGCCGGTGCTTGCCGAGTCCAAGGCGCGCTGGGTGCCCTTTGCCGAAGCGACCATCCGCGAGCATGTCGCTGCCGGACGCACGGTCTTCGTCGACGTGACCGCCGACTGGTGCATCACCTGCCAGGCCAACAAGAAGCTGGTGTTGAACCGCGGCGAGGTCGCGCAGCGGATGGACGATCCGACCGTCGTGGCGATGCGCGCCGATTGGACCCGCCCGGACGCGGCGATCGCGAAGTTCCTGTCCGACCATGGCCGCTACGGCATTCCCTTCAATATCGTCTACGGCCCCGGCGCACCGGACGGCCTGGCATTGCCCGAATTGCTGAGCGAGGGCGCGGTGCTGGAGGCATTGAGCAAGGCAGCGGGTAAGCCGGCAGGCAAGGGGGTCTGAGCAGGGTCCGGAAAAGGCCTATGGCTGTTACGGCTATTCTGCGGTAACAGGGCGGCTCCGGGAGAGCCTCCCGCGCCAAGAGGACGATGATGGACGATCAGATCAACTGCCCGCAGTGCAGCTCCGAAAACGCCTACAATGACGGCAGCCTGTGGAACTGCCCCGACTGCGGGCATGAGTGGAACCCCGACACGGCCGCCGCGGCCGTGGATGCCGAAGCCGGGCAGGGCGTGCGCGATGCCAACGGCAACGCGTTGACCGACGGCGACAGCGTCACCGTCATCAAGGACCTGAAGGTCAAGGGATCGTCTCTGGTGGTCAAGGGCGGGACCAAGGTGAAGAACATCCGTCTGGTGGATGGGGCCGACGGCCACAACATCGCCTGCAAGATCGACGGCATCGGCGCGATGAACCTGAAGTCGGAGTTCGTGAAGAAGGCGTGACCCTGGCTGTCGGTCCTAACTGGATTGGGGAGCCAACCACGCCTTGCGGCCATTCGCCGCGGGGGATAGAAGGGATGCAGGGCCGGGCTCCGCAAACGGGAGGCCGGCCGGACCCGAAAACGGGCCGAACCCAAAATCGGGCCAAGCCGAAAAACCGGAAGGGTTAGAGACGATGAGCATCCAGGTTGGCGATACCATCCCGTCCGTCACGCTGAAGTGGCTGACCGACAACGGCATGCAGGAAGTCACCACGGACGAGCTGTTCAAGGGCAAGAAGGTCGTCCTGTTCTCCGTTCCCGGCGCCTTCACCCCGACCTGCTCCGCCAAGCACCTGCCGGGCTTCGTCCAGCAGGCCGACGCGCTGAAGGCCAAGGGCGTGGACAGCATCATCTGCCTCGCCGTAAACGATCCCTTCGTGATGCGCGCCTGGGGTGACAAGGGCAGCGTCGGCGACAAGGTCAAGATGCTGCCGGACGGCAACGCCACCTTCACCACTGCTCTCGGCCTGACCATGGACGGCTCGGCCCACGGCCTGGGCACCCGCGGCCAGCGCTTCGCCCTGGTGGCCGAGGACGGCAAGGTCACCCATGTCGCCGTCGAGGCCCCCGGCAAGTTCGAAGTGTCGTCGGCCGAAGCGGTGCTGGAAAAGGTCTGATCGCGCAAGCGCCCTCTCTCCGGGAGTTTCCGGGGAGAGGGCGCTTGGGTCAGCTCCGTGCCCGCACGTCGGCCACACCGCGGCGCGCCAGTTCGTCGGCGCGTTCGTTTTCGGGATGGCCGGCGTGTCCGCGCACCCAGTGGAACTCGATCTCGTGCTGCCGCTTCGCCTCTTCCAGGCGCTGCCACAGATCGACGTTCTTCACCGGCTTCCTGTCGGCCGTCATCCAACCCTTGGCCTTCCAGCCATGGATCCACTTGGTGATGCCGTTCTTCACATATTCGCTGTCGGTGAAGAGACGGACGGTCACCGGCTTCTTGAGGGCCTCCAGCGCCATGATGGCCGCCATCAGCTCCATGCGGTTGTTGGTTGTCGCCGGCTCGCCGCCGTAAAGCTCCTTCTCCACCTCGCCATAGCGCAGGATGGCGCCCCAGCCGCCGGGACCGGGATTGCCGCTGCAGGCGCCGTCGGTGAAGATGTCGACGGTCTTGCCGCCGGATTCGGGCGAGGTGGTGCTGTCCGTCATGCCGTCAGGTCCTGCTCGCGTCCGAGTCGTCGAGGAAATAGTCGCCCAGACCGCGGACCGACTGGTGGAAGCGCAGCTTGCGCAGATATTCGAGCGGATCCTTCGGCCGCACGAAGGCGCCCGGCGGGTGGTTCAGCCAGTCATAGAGGCGGGTCAGCAGGAAACGCACGGCGCTGCCGCGGCAGAGCCAGGGCAGGGCGTCCAGCTCCTCGCGGGACAGCGGCCGGACCTTGCGGTAGTTGGACAGCAGCAGCCGGGCCTTGGTGGCGTTGAACGAGCCGTCGATCTCGAAGCACCATGCGTTGATGCAGATCGCCACGTCGTAAACGAGGAAATCGTTGCAGGCGAAATAGAAGTCGATCAGGCCGGACAGGCTGTCGCCGCGGAAGAAGACGTTGTCCGGGAACAGGTCGGCGTGGATGACGCCCGAAGGCAGGCCGACCGGCCAGTTGGCCTCCAGCGCCGCCAGTTCCGCTTCCAGAGTCGCGCGCAGGCCGGGAGCGACTTCGTCGGCCCGCTCGGCCGACTTGGCGAACAGGTCCTTCCAGCCGGGCAGGGCCAGCGCATTCGGCCGCTCAATGCGGAAATCGCCGACCGCCAGATGCAGCCGCGCCAGCGCCTCGCCCAGCTGGGCGCAATGTTGCGGCGTAATCCGGCGCGGCCACATGCCGGCCAGGAAGGTGACGATCACCGCCGGGCGGCCGCACAGCTCGCGCAGAGCCACGCCGTCGCGCGCAGCCACCGGCAGCGGGCAGGCGATGCCCTTGTCCGCCAGATGTTCCATCAGGCCGAGGAAGAAGGGCAAATCCTCCTTCCGCGTGCGCTTTTCATAGAGCGTCAGGATGTAAGGTCCGCTCTCGGTCACCAGCAGGAAGTTGGAATTCTCCACCCCCTCCGCGATGCCCTTGCACGACAGCACCGCGCCCAGATCGTACTGGGCGGCGAAGGTGCTGAGATCCTCGTCGGTGACTTCGGTGTATACGGCCATGATGTGCAGCGCCTTACCGGGTTTCCGGCTTGCGGTCAATTTCGGGAGTGATCGGCTCGTAATATTCCGGGCCGAAGCCGGCCAACTGGCGGCTGGCGGTGTTGAAGGGGCGCTTCAGCCCGCCACGGAAATGGCGGCCGACCAGCTCCTGCCACACGGCAACCGGCTCCGTTCCGCGGTCGGCGCAGAGATGGACGAACCATCGGCGGCCGGCGGCGACGTGGCCGATCTCTTCGTCATGGATGGTCTGGAGCAGGTCGGCGCTCTCCGTGTCGCCGAAATCGCGCAGGCGGCGCACGGTCTCCGGCGTCACGTCCAGTCCCCGCGCCTCCAGCACCATCGGCACCACCGCCAGCCGGGCGGCGAGGTCGTGGGCGGTCTCGGTCGCCGCCTGCCACAGCCCGTCATGGGCCGGCAGGTCGCCGTAGGAGGCCCCCAGGGCGTTCAGCCGGGTTTCCAGCATCTGGAAATGCCGCGCCTCGTCGTCGGCGACCTGGATCCAGTCGTCGGTGAAGCCCTTCGGCAGGCCGAGAGGCGCGAATCGGGCGACGATGTCCCAGGCGAGATCGATGGCGTTCAGTTCGATGTGCGCCAGCGCATGCAGCAAAGCGATGCGGTTCTGGGCACTGCCGCCGCGCCCGCGCTTGGGCATGTCGCGAGGCAGCTTCAGCTCCGGCCGGTCGGGACGGGCAGGGCGGTCGGGCGGCGGTGCCGGCACGTTGGACGACAGCAGATTGTCGCGCCATGCGGCGGCGTAAAGGCGGGTCAGGCGCACTTTTTCCAGCGGCGCCGCGGTGGTCAGCACCGCGGTCGCCGCTTCACCCAGGCACGATACGGACACGGTCATTTCCAGCCGTAGGCGACGAAGTTCGGATTCAGGATGTCGTCCTTGCCATAGACCAGCGGCGAGCCGTCCGGCTGTTCCACCCGGCCGCCGGCGCCGATCAGCACGGCGTGGCCGGCGGCGGTGTCCCACTCGCTGGTCGGTCCGAAGCGCGGGTAGAGATCGGCCTTGCCGCTCGCCACTGTGCAGAACTTCAGCGAGCTGCCGCAGGACACCCGGTCCTTGACCGCATAGTTGCCGAGGAACTCGTCCAGCACCGACCCGCTGCCGTGGGACCGGCTGGCGACCACCGTCAGCCCGTCGGCCGGCGGGTTGCGGACGGAGATCACGTGGTCGTGGCGGCCTTCCGCGCAATGGACGGCGGTGCCGGGGCCGGCCGCGGCATACAGGTCGCCGGTGGCGGGAGCATAGACGACGCCCAGCACCGGGGCGCCATTCTCGATCAGGGCGATGTTCACGGTGAACTCGCCATTGCGGGAGATGAACTCCTTGGTGCCGTCGAGCGGATCGACCAGCCAGAACCGGCCGCCGGAGATGTCGGGCTTGTGGCCGGCGGCCATCGCCTCTTCCGCGACAACCGGGACGCCGGGCAGCAGATGGTGCAGCGCCGGAACGATCACCGCCTCCGCCGCATGGTCGGCCTGCGTGACAGGGCTGCCGTCGACCTTGGTGGCGACGTCGATGCCGTCGTTGTAGAAGCGCAGGATGACCTGACCGGCCTCGTGAGCGATGGTGCGGACCGTCGGCAGCAGGCGCGCCACAGCGGCATCGGGCATGGGGTGACTCCCTATGGTATGAAGAGTCAGCATACCGTGCCCGATGGCGGGCCGGAAGCTCTTGAACGGGTGTGGAACGGAGAAGGCGGATGACGGCCGGATTGCAGTCGGACGGTGAGCGGGGAGAGAGCCGCGGCGCATCGGCCGTATGGCGTGCTATGACCGCGGCCGATCTGGATCGGATTCTCGCCATCGCGGACATCGTGCATCCGGCCTATCCGGAGGAACGCAGCGTGTTCGAGGAACGGCTGGCGCTCTACCCCGCCGGCTGCCGGGTGGCCGAGCGCGACGGCGAGGCCATCGGCTACGGCGTCATGCATCCCGGCAGGCTCGGTGTGCCGCCGCCGCTCGATACGCCGCTCGGCAGCCTGCCGGCCGATGCGGACTGCCTGTATCTTCATGACATCGCGCTGCTGCCGGAGTCGCGCGGCACCGGGCTGGGGGCGGCGGTGCTGGATTATGCGCACGGGCTGGCGGTGCGGGAGGGCTGGCGATGGCTGGCGCTGACCTCTACGCCGGGCGCGCGGAGCTATTGGGACCGGGTTGGCTTCACGCCCTATGCGGAGGGTGGGCCGGCGTTGGAGGCCAAGCTGGCCAGCTATGGCGGGGGGATGAGCTATATGACGGTGCCGGTTCAGGCGCGGGAATGACCTCAGGTGGCTAGCATCGCCATTTCCGGCTCGGTCACCACGGCCTGGAAGGCCGGCTTGGCGAACAGGTAGCCCTGCATCAGGGTGACGCCCAGATCGCGCAGGGCCTTGGCCTCGTCGGCGGTCTCGATGCCCTCGGCGATGGGCGTGATGGCGAGATCCTCGCACACCGACAGGATGGCCTTGACGATGCTGCGCCGCGCCCGCTCGGTGTCGATGTTGCGGGTCAGCTCCATGTCCAGCTTGATGATGTCGGGCTGGAACTCGGCCAGCAGGTTCAGCCCGGAATAGCCGGAGCCGAAATCGTCGATGGCGGTCAGGAAACCCTGGCGCTTGTATTCGTTGAAGATGCTCTTCAGGTGGTCGTGGTCCACCACCCGCTCGTTTTCCGTCACCTCGAAGATGATGCGGTCGGTGGGGAAGCCGGTGCGGCGGGCGGCGGCCAGCGTGGCGCGGATGCAGGCTTCCGCCTTGTAGACGGCGTTCGGCAGGAAATTGATCGACAGGCGGGCGCCGTTCATCGGCAGGCTTGATGCCAGCTCGATGGCCTTGATGCGGCAGGACTGGTCGAAGGCGTAGCGGGTCGAATCGGTCACCTGTCCCAGGACCCAGCCTGCGCCCTGACCTTCAAGACCGCGCACCAGCGCCTCATGCGCCCAGACACCGCCATTGGCGACGTCGACGATGGGTTGGAACGCCATCGTGAAGTCCAGATCCAGACGGTCAGCACATTGGCCGCCACACCCACCGTCGCCAAACGCCATCGCCCTACCCCTGTCAGTCAATAGATTGCCACCTTTAGGTAAGGAACAATGCCATGGATTTCATCCGACGGAGGTGTGGCAAGTGCCGCACCTTCCGACTAGGACTTTCCCTTACCGTTCCGGTAAGGCTCGTTAAACGGCCTACTCCGCGGCCATCCGTGTTTCGGCGCGGCGGATCGCCGCCCACACCGTTTCCGGCGTCGCCGGCATGTCGATGTGGGCGATGCCGAGGTCGGACAGCGCATCGACCACCGCGTTGATGATGGCTGGCGGCGCGCCGATGGCCCCGGCCTCGCCGGCGCCCTTCATGCCCAGCATGTTGGTGGTGCTGGGCACGCTGTTCAGCTTCACTTCGATCGGCGGCATGTCGACCGCCCGCGGCATCTGATAGTCCATGAAGGAACCGGACAGCAGCTGGCCGCTGTCGGGATCGAACACCACGCGCTCCTGCAATGCCTGACCCAGCCCCTGGGCGACGCCGCCATGGATCTGGCCGATCACCAGCATCGGGTTGATGACCGTGCCGAAATCGTCGACGACGCTGTAGCGCAGAACCTCGACGATGCCGGTGGCGGGATCGACCTCGACCTCCGCGATGTGGCAGCCGTTGGGGAAGGTGCTGGCCGGCGGGGTCCAGCGCGCCATCTCGGAGAAGGCGATGCTGCCGTGCCCATTGCCATCGCCCTCGGCAGCCTTGGCCGCCACCTCCTTGAGGGAAACCGAGCGGTCGGTGCCGACGATGGTGAAGCGGCCGTCGGCGAACACCACATCGACTTCTGCGGTTTCCAGCAGGTCCGCGGCTACTGTAGTAGCCGCCTTCACCACCTTGGCCGCCCCCTCCGCCAGCGCTGAGCCGCCGACCGGGACCGAGCGGGAACCGCCGGTGCCGGACCCCCAGCTGACGCGGTCGGTGTCGCCCTGCACCACCTCCACATCCTCCGGCGGGACACCGAGCCGGTCGGCGAGGATCTGCTTGTAGGCGGTTTCATGGCCCTGGCCGTTGGTCTGGGTGCCGATCATCAGCACAACCTTGCCATCTCCGTTGACCTGGACGGTCGCTTGTTCCGGCCCGCCGCCCGAGCAGGCTTCGATATAGGTGGCCAGGCCGGCGCCGCGCAGCTTGCCGCGGGCCTTTGCCTCCGCCTTGCGGGCGGGCAGGCCGGCCATGTCGGCGAGGATCAGCCCGTCCTCCAGATTCTGGACGAACTCGCCGGTGTCATAGACCTGCCCCATCGGCGTGGCATAGGGCATGGCGCTGGCCGGAATGAAGTTGCGCCGCCGGATCTCCGCCGGACCGAGGCCGGTGACGCGGCCGGCATGGTCGATCAGCCGCTCCAGCAGATAGGCCGCTTCCGGTCGCCCGGCGCCGCGATAGGCGTCCACCGGCTGGGTGTTGGTGAAGACGCCCTTCACCCGGACATAGACGGCGGGCGTCTTGTAGGATCCGACGAGCATCGCCGAACCGGCATCGGTCGGAATGAAGGGGCCGTAGTTGGACAGGTAGGCGCCGAGATTGGCGACGGTATCGACCCGCAGGCCCAGGAAATGCCCGTCGGCGTCGACCGCGAGGCGCGCCTTGCTGACATGGTCGCGGCCATGGTCGTCGCTGATGAAGCCCTCGATCCGGTCGGCCGCCCATTTCACCGCCCGGTTCAGACGGCGGGCGGCGAACAGGCAGGCGACATATTCGGGGTAGTTGAACAGCTTCATGCCGAACCCGCCGCCGACATCGGTGGTCAGCACGCGGATGCGCTGTTCCGGTTCGTTCAGGATCTTGGCGAACTGCTTCTGCAGGCCATGAACGCCCTGGCTGGTGACATAGATCAGCAGCCGGCCGGGCGCACCGTCCGCCCCGGATTCGACGCCGGCCACGCAGGCACGGCCCTCCATCGGATTGGCGACGACGCGGTTGTTGACCAGTTCCAGCTCGATCACGCGGTGAGCGCCGGCCAGTGCGGCCTCCACCGCCGCCTCGTCGCCGGTGTCCCAGTCGAAGCAGAGGTTGTTCGGCGCCTCGTCCCACACCAGCGGCCGGCCGGGTTCCAGCGCCTCCAGCGTGCCGGTGACGGACTGGCGGTCCTCGTAATCGACCATCACCAGCTCGGCGGCCTCACGCGCAGCCTCCAGCGTTTCCGCCACCACCATGGCGACCGGATCGCCGACATGGCGGACGAAGCCGCGGGCCAGCGCCGGGCGCGGCGTGTCGACATAGTTCGAGCCGTCGCGCTGCTTCAGCGCCGCCTGGCAGGGGATCATGCCGATCTTCTCGGCATCGAGATCGGCGACGGTGTAGACCGCCAGCACGCCGGGCTGCGCCAGCGCTTCCGACACATCGACCGCGCCGATGGCGGCGAAGGCATGGGGCGAGCGGACAAAGGCCGCATAGGCCTGTCCGGGAAGAGACACGTCGTCGGTATAGCGGCCGCCGCCGGTCAGCAACCGGGCGTCTTCGGTGCGCGGAACCGCCTGTCCGATGCCGAACTTCATGGGTGAACTCCCGCCTTCCGGTGCGATGCGATTGGTCTGCCCCGCGAAGATAGGCCGGCTTGAGCGCCAGGGAAACCCCGGCCGCCGGCATGGGTGACGGTTGTCCGCTGCAATGATTGTCGGCGGCACGCAGCAAAGTTGGGGGAATGCGGCTGGCGCACGGGACCTTCCGGGGCCATATTCCAGGGCATGTGTGGACGAATGCTTCTCACCACCCCGATCAACGAGATCGAGCGTGTGTTCGGCGTGCGGGAGCGGCCGAACCTGATGCCGCGGTGGAATATCGCCCCGACCCAGGACATCCCCGTCATCCGGCGGGAGGAGGACGGCCGTCATCTGGCGATGGTCCGCTGGGGGCTGGTGCCGCCCTGGGCCGACGATGCCGCCATCGGCGGCCGCATGATCAATGCGCGCGGCGAATCGGTGGCCGACAAGCCGGCCTTCCGTGACGCCTTCCGCAAGCGTCGCTGCCTGGTCCCGCTGGACGGATTCTATGAATGGACCAGTGTGGGGGAGGGGGCGAAGCCGCGCAAGCAGGGCCACGTCATCCGCCGCCGCGACCGCGGCCTGTTCGCGCTCGCCGGCTTGTGGGAGCGCTGGCGCGGACCGAAGGGCGCCGCTCCGCTCGATCCGCCGCTGGAGACCGCGACGGTGGTGACGACGGCCACCAATGCCACGCTGTCCTTCCTGCACGACCGCATGCCGGTGGTGCTCGACCCCGCCGATTGGGATGCCTGGCTGGACCCGGCCACCCCGCTGCAGGTGCTGGAGGGGCTGATCCGCTCCGCACCGGAGGAGTGGCTGGACGTTGTGCCGGTGGGGCCGAAAGTGAACAGCGTCCGCAACGACGACTGCTCCTGCCTCGACCCGCCGCAGGAGACCGTGCCGGCGAAAGCGAAGGACAAGCGGGGCGATGATCAGCCGAGCCTGTTCTGAGGCGATGCCGAGGACGGCGGCGATGAGGGTTGCAGCGGTCGTTGCGATGCTTTTGCTGGCCGGCTCCGCCGCGGCGCAGACCAACCAGTCGGCCAAGAGCCGCGGCCCCATCGCCAACACGCCGGACCAGACGATCAAGGGCTCTGCCATGGCGGTGGAGGGCGACCTGCTGACAATCAACGGGACGGCGGTGCGGCTGATGGGCATTGATGCGCCCGATCCGGGGCAGAAGTGCAAGAACCGCTACGGCCACGAGTTGGACTGCTTCAAGGTCGCCACCGCGGTGCTCGCCAACATGGTGAAGGGCGAGGAGGTGACCTGCACCGTCACCGAACAGGATCGTGCCGGCGAGAAGAAGGGTGAATGCCGCGTGCGCGGCGTCGATCTGGGGGCTGCGATGGTGGCGCGCGGCTGGGCCTTTCAATATGCCAGCCTGTCGCCCGCCTATCAGAAGGGCGAAGCCTATGCCCAGAGCAAGCGGCTGGGGCTGTGGGCCGGGCAGGTGGAAAAGCCCTGGCAGTGGCGCAGCAGGCAGATCCGCCAGAACGCCAAATAACATCAACCCTGAATGCCCGGTTGGCTCGGTCCTGATCGTAAGTTGCTGACCGGGCGATGACCGCCCACACCCCCATTTCCCAGTCGACCCCTCCGCCGGTCGTGGTAGGATCCGGGAAAGACGACGGACGATCATCAAGCAGGTTTTGTGGCCCGATTGGACAGGGCCGGCGCGATTCCAGAGCGGCAACTCCCACCGGGGAGCGGAGTCACGGGTATGCTCGTTTACGAATGCGAACTTTTCGAGGTGGTCCCGGTGCTGCGCCGCTATGCGCGCGCATTGACCGGCGCCACCGATCGTGGCGACGCGCTGGTAACCCGCTGTGTCGAGGCTGCGGTGATGGCGCCCACCCGTTTCGGGCTGGACCGCGGCGGCGACGGCGCCCGCCTGTCGATGTACGCCCTGCTGAACTTGCTGTTCGACCGCTCCCCGGAGGAGTTCGGGCCGCCCGGCCGCCCGTTGCCCTCTCCCCATCCCATCGAACGCGCCCTGGCCGAACTGCCGGAGGCCGACCGTCGCCTGTATCTGCTGACGGCACTGGAGGGTCTGCCCTTGCCGCAGGCGGCGAGGGTTCTGCAATTGAGGACGGGGGAGGCGATCCCGCGGCTGAAGTCTGCCCGTGCGCGGGTTCGCAGCACCATGGTGCAGCGGGTGATGGTGGTCGAGGACAATGCCCTGCTGGCGATGGAGCTGGGGGCGCTGGTCGCGGATATGGGACATGTCGTCTGTGGCACCGCCGGCAACGAACCGGAGGCGCTGGCTCTGCTGGATGCCGAAAAGCCGACATTGGCCTTGCTGGACGTCCGGCTGGCCGATGGCGGCAGCGGGATTGAGATCGCCCGGCAACTGAAACGCGTGCGCGACCTGCGCACCATCTTCGTCACCGCATTCGACGACGACATCCTGGCCCGCGACGCCCGCCATCTGGGGCAGATCGTCCGCAAGCCCTTCACCAACGCCGGCATCCAGGCCGCCATCTCCCGCGCCATCTTCATGCCGCAGCCGGTGGCGCTGGGCTGATGCCCCCTCACGCAATAATAAAGGGACCGCTGGTCGTTCGGCGGTCCCTTTATCATGTCCGGCTTGCTGGCAGGCCGGCATTTCTCTGAACCGTCCTTACACCGTCGTGCGGCGGCCGGCGATCATGCGGTAGATGGCCAGGATGACGATGGCGCCGACGATGGCGCCGATGAAGCCCGCGCCTTCGCCCGGCCGGTACCAACCGACGGCGGCACCCAGATAGGTGGCGACGAAGGCGCCGGCGATGCCCAGCAGGGTGGTGATGATGAAGCCGCCCGGATCGCGACCCGGCATCAGGAACTTGGCGACGATGCCGGCGAGAAAGCCGATGATGATCGTCCAGAGAATGCCCATGGTGATTTCCCTTCCGTTGCGGGACCGTCTTCCCATGCCCAATAACGGGCAAGGAGGGATTTGGTTCTCAGCGCCGGTGGATCTTTTGGACTGGTACTCTTTCGGTAGGCCGGAGCCTCCCGGCCCTACGCCCTATCCTCCCGGCCGCCTCTCCGAACGAAAACGGCCCCGCAGCGCTCCCCGATCGGGGGCGCTGTGGGGCCGCATTCCTTCGGGCTAGGTCAGCGCAGCGCGGCGATGTTGGCGGCGTACTGCTCCGGTCCGCCGGTGAAGGTGGCGGTGCCGGCCACCAGCACGTCGGCGCCGGCCTCGATGGCCAGACGCGCGGTTTCCGGGTTGATGCCGCCGTCCACCTCGAGGTCGATTTTCTTGCCGAGCGCGTCGATGCGGGCGCGCAGGTCGCGAATCTTCGGAAGCTGGCTCTTGATGAAGCTCTGGCCGCCGAAGCCGGGGTTAACCGTCATCACCAGCACGAGGTCGATGTCCTCCAGCACATGCTGGATCGCGTCCACCGGCGTGGCCGGGTTCAGCGACACGCCGGCCTTCTTGCCTAGCGATTTGATCAGCTGGATGGTGCGGTGCAGGTGCGGACCGGCCTCCGGATGGACGGTGATGATGTCGGCGCCGGCCTTGACGAATTCCGGAACGAAGAGATCCACCGGCGAGATCATCAGGTGGACGTCGAAGATCTTGGCGGTATGGGGACGCAACGCCTTCACCACGCCCGGCCCGATGGTCAGGTTCGGCACGAAATGGCCGTCCATCACGTCGATGTGGATGTAGTCGGCGCCGGCGGCATCGACCGCGCGGACCTCCTCGCCCAGCCGGGCGAAATCGGCGGAGAGAATCGAGGGGGAAATCTTGACGGCGCGCATGGGGCTTTCCTGGTGCGGGAGGTGGCTTGGACCGGGTCCGATCAGCCGAACTTCCTATCACGGCGTAGCAAGGCAAGTCATGACATGATGTGAACGCCCGATATGCGCATCCAGCTTCGGCCCCTGAGATCCGGATCCAGCGTTGGCCGGGCCGTTTGGGCTTTACCGCAATTGCGAAGCGTTGTATCCGTTTGAATATAGATGAAATGTCAAATCCGGCAGGAGGTGGCGATGGTTGGGTTGCATGGGTCTCTGGGGCGCGGCCGGTTCAGGTCGGCGATGTCGGCGGTCATTCTCGGTGTCGGGCTGACGCTCGCGGCACCGGCGGCGATGGCGCAGGATGTGCTGGTGATGGCGGCGGCCTCCACTAAGAATGCGGTGGAAAAGCTGGCTTCGCAGTTCAAGACGAAGACCGGGGCCACCGTGACCTCCTCCTTCGCCGCTTCGTCGGCGCTGGCCAAGCAGATCGAGAATGGCGCTCCGGCCGACATCTTCATCTCGGCCGATCTCGACTGGATGGACTATCTCCAGCAGCGCAGCCTGATCAAGACCGACAGCCGGGTGAACCTGCTTGGCAACGAGCTGGTGGTCGTGGTGCCGAAGGGATCGACGCTGAAGCCCGACCTGTCCAAGGGCGGCAAGCTGGCGGCGCAGCTGGGCGACGGGCGGCTCGCCACCGGCGACCCGTCGAACGTTCCGGTCGGGAAGTACGCCAAGGCCGCGCTGGAGAAGCTGGACCAGTGGGCGGCGGTCGAGCCGAAGCTGGCGCGGGCCGACAGCGTGCGCGCGGCCCTGGTTCTGGTCAGCCGCGGCGAGGTGCCGGTCGGCATCGTCTATCGCACCGATGCCGCCGTCGATCCGGGGGTGGAGGTCGCCGCGGCCTTCCCACCCGACAGCTATCCGCCGATCACCTATCCGGCGGCGCTGGTTGCGTCCTCGAAAAATGCGGCCGCCGCGTCGTTCCTCGACTACATGAAGTCGCCGGACGGCATGGCGGTCTGGAAGGAATTTGGCTTCGTTCCGGCGCCCAAGGCACCGTAAGCTCTGCGGCATGGAAATCCTGACGCCGATGGAGACCACCGCGTTGCTGCTGAGCCTGCGTGTCGCAGGCGTCGCTATCGCGTTGGGATTGCCGCTCGCCGTGCTCGCCGCCTGGGTGCTCGGCCGCTATTCCTTTCCGGGCAAGACGCTGTTCGACGGGCTGGTCCATCTGCCGCTGGTGCTGCCGCCGGTGGTCACCGGCTATATCCTGCTGGTGACCATGGGGACGAAGGGAGTGGTCGGCGGCTGGCTGTACCAGACCTTTGGGATCAAGCTGATCTTCACCGCCGAAGGGGCATCGCTGGCGGTGGCGGTGACCTCCTTCCCGCTGATGGTTCGGGCGATCCGCCTGTCGGTGGAGGCCATCGACGGCGGGCTGGAGGCGGCGGCGCGCACGCTGGGCGCCGGGCCGGTCGACCGCTTCTTCACCATTCTGCTGCCGCTGATGGCGCCCGGACTGCTGTCCGGGGCCATCGTGGCCTTCGCCGCGGCCATGGGCGAGTTCGGAGCGGTGATCACCTTCGTCTCCAACATCCCCGGCAAGACGCAGACCCTGCCGCTGGCGATCTATGCCGCGACGCAGGAACCCGGCGGCGATGCGGTGGCGGCAAGGCTGGCGGCAATCTCCTTCACCGTGGCATTGCTGGCGCTGATGCTGTCCGAATTCCTGGCGAACCGGGTTCGCCGCCTGATCGGGCAGGTCTGATCATGCTCGACCTGCAAATCCGCCAGAGGCTGGGCGCCTTCACGCTCGACATCGCCTTCACCGCCGAGGAACGCGGCGTGACAGCGCTGTTCGGCCGTTCCGGGTCCGGCAAGACCTCGGTCATCAATGCGATTGCCGGACTGACCCGGCCGGACGAGGGGCATATCCGCGTCGGCGATACCGTGTTCTTCGACAGCGCCCGGCGCATCGACGTGCCGGTGGAGAAGCGGCGCATCGGTTATGTCTTCCAGGATTCGCGGCTGTTTCCGCACATGACCGTCCGCAGCAACCTTGAATACGGCCTGCGCCGTGTGCCGGCAGCGGAGCGGCGCATCGCCTTCGGCCCGGTGGTGGAACTGCTGGGGCTCGGCCATCTGCTGGACCGCCGGCCGCGCGGCCTGTCCGGTGGCGAGAGGCAGCGCGTCGCTTTCGGCCGCGCCCTGCTGGCGCAGCCGCGCCTTCTGCTGATGGACGAGCCGATGGCCTCGCTCGACGCTGCCCGCAAGGCGGAGATCATGCCCTACATCGAGCGGCTGCGTGACGAAATGAACATCCCCATCGTCATGGTCAGCCACGCGCTGGACGAGGTGGTTCGGCTTGCCACCACCATGGTGCTGATCGGGGAGGGCAGGGTGCGTGCGTCGGGGCCGGTCGGAACGGTGATGGGCCGGCTGGACCTGTCGGCGGTAACCGGTGCGCAGCATGCCGGCGCCGTGCTGGATCTGACGGTCGAGACCCATATTCCGGAAGACCGTCTGTCGGTGCTGGCCTTCGACGGTGGACGGCTGACCGTGCCGCAGATCGACCGCCCGCCCGGCTCTGCGGTGCGGTTGCACATCCATGCCCGCGACGTGATCGTCGCGTTGCAGCCGCTGGCCGGCGTCAGTCTGCGCAACGCACTGGCCGCGACGGTGATCGAGTTGGCGGAGGCCGGGCCGTCCTCCGCCGACGTGCGGCTGGCGGTGGGCGGTTCATTCCTGATCGCGCGCATCACCCGTGCGGCGGTGCGCGAATTGGGACTGCTGCCCGGCCGCGAGGTGGTGGCGCTGGTCAAGGGCGTCGCCTTCGAACCGGACAGCAGCGGTGCCGTATCGGACCGGCACGGGCGGGTGGTGGACGTATAGGCGGACGGCCCCTCATCCGCGAAAAGGAGAGGGGCCGCAAATCCGCTGTTTTTAAATTTACTGTTTTTGCTGGCCGCCCGATGGGGTGGCGGATCCGCCGGTGCTGGCACCGCCGCCGGCTGACCCGCCGGCGGTCGATCCGCCCGGCACGGTCTGGGTGGCACCGGTGGTCTCGTTCATCGAGTTGCCGGAGGTGCCGCCCTGCACCGGCACGCCGGTCGAAGGCGGCGGGACGGTGGTGGACCCGCTGCTCGACCCGCTGCTGGTGGTCGGGCTGGTCTGGTTGGACGCGTTGGAATTCTGGGCGTTGTGATCATCGCAGGCGGCCAGACCCAGAAGCAGGGCGGGCAGGGCCACGATCAGAAACTTGCTGCGCATGAGTGTTGCTCCTCAGCCAGTGGGCGGCACCAGCGACGGGACCTGCCGTGCGAGTACGAAGCGGACTCGGTACGGCCCCGGTGGCGTCGTATGCGTCCAAACACGCCACCGGCGGTTTCATTCCATCGACCTTGGTGCTATGCCGGGTGGGTGCCTGTTCCGATGAACGGGTTTCCGGCCACCGGATTCTTACGGCGACTGATGAGAACTTTACGGGAACATCGTCGCGATTTGTGGTCTGCGCGTGACAGATACCCATTACTGGGTTGCGCAAAGAACACGAACCTTTTGCGACTTGGCTTTTCCATCTTTTTCGTTTGACCGGCGGAAAGTCGCTGTGATTCCATCATGCCACCATGACGATGATCGCCGATCTCACCGACACCCTCGCCCGCGCCGCCAAAAGCGCGATCCGCCAAGCAATCATGCCGGCGCTGTGCGCCTGCGTGGTCGCCTACTTCGCCTACTACGCGGTCCACGGCGACCGCGGGCTGGTGGCGATGAAGCAGATACAGGGGGAGATCGCCCAGGCCGAAGGGGTCCTCAACCAGCTCCGCACCGAGCGGGAGGATATGGAACGCCGCGCGCAGCTGCTGCGCGGCGACGGCCTCGACCGCGACATGCTGGAGGAGCGCGCGCGCCTGATGCTGAATTTCTCGAGCCCGCGCGACGTCATCGTAAAGCTGCCGAAACTGGCTGAACAGGAAGGGTCCAGCCAGCAGAAGTAAGGGGATTTCAGCCGATTAACCGTTTCGCGGTTAATCTGAAATAGCGCTGCAAAAACAGACGTTTGCGCGCCTCCTGAAGCTCGTGTAGTGTGCGCGCCATATTCGCTTCCGGTGCGGGCTCCCGTATGCCCGCAACGCGCGGCGGCAAAAGGTTCTGTCAATGACCTTTGCCGCTTGAACCCTGGGGAGGAATCATGGCCGCGTCCCGACGCCGTTCCACCAAGGCGCTGACCGACACCGCGCCCGCTCAAGCCGTCTCTTCCGAAGAGCTTCTTCATTATTATCGCGAGATGCTGCTGATCCGCCGCTTCGAAGAGAAGGCGGGCCAGCTGTACGGCATGGGTCTGATCGGCGGCTTCTGCCACCTCTACATCGGCCAGGAAGCCGTTGTGGTCGGCGTGCAGGCCGCCCTGAAGGATGGCGACAGCGTCATCACCAGCTACCGCGACCACGGCCACATGCTGGCCTGCGGCATGGAGGCCAAGGGCGTGATGGCCGAGCTGACCGGCCGCATTGGGGGATACTCCAAGGGCAAGGGCGGCTCGATGCACATGTTCAGCCAGGAGAAGAACTTCTTCGGCGGCCACGGCATCGTCGGCGGGCAGGTTCCGCTCGGCACGGGTCTGGCCTTCGCGCATAAGTACAGCAACGACGGTGGCGTGGCCGCCGTGTATTGCGGCGACGGCGCGATCAACCAGGGCCAGGTCTACGAGAGCTTCAACATGGCGGCGCTGTGGAAGCTGCCTGTGCTCTTCATCATCGAGAACAACAAATACGCCATGGGCACCTCGCAGGAGCGCGCCTCGGCCGGCGAGCTGCACCAGCGCGGCGCGGCCTACGGCATCCCCGGCTATCAGGTCAACGGCATGGACGTGCTGGAGGTCAAGGCCGCGGCGGACCAGTGGGTGCCCCACATCCGCGGGGGCAACGGCCCCGTCATCCTCGAGATGAAGACCTACCGCTACCGCGGCCACTCGATGTCCGACCCGGCCAAGTACCGGACGAAGGAAGAGGTCGAGAAGATGCGGTCGGAATCCGATCCCATCGATCAGCTGAAGGCGAAGATCCTGGCCGGCAACCACGCCGACGAGGACAAGCTGAAGGAGATCGACCGCCAGGTGAAGGCGATCGTCACCGAATCGGCCGAATTCGCCCAGCAGAGCCCGGAGCCCGATCCGTCGGAGCTGTGGACCGACATTCTCGTCTGATCCTGACGTCAACGATAAGCGGGAGCGGCGCCTTGTGGGACGGGAAACCGGATTCCCCGCGCCGCCGGAGGTTGAGGAATGCCGATCGAAGTGCTGATGCCGGCCCTGTCGCCCACGATGACAGAGGGCAAACTGGCGAAATGGCTGAAGAAGGAAGGTGACTCGGTGAAGTCCGGCGATGTTCTCGCCGAGATCGAGACCGACAAGGCGACCATGGAGGTCGAGGCGGTCGATGAAGGCCGCGTCGGCAAGATCCTGATCGCCGAGGGCACCGACAACGTCGCCGTGAACACCCCCATCGCCGTCCTGTTGGAAGAAGGCGAGGACGAGAGCGCGCTGAGCAAAGCCGGCAGCGCCCCGGCCGCCCCCGCTCCCGCCCCGGTGGCGGAGGCCGCTCCGGCTCCGGCGCCCACGGTGCCGGCGGCTCCGGTCGCGGCGCCTGCGTCGGACGAGGACAGGTTCATGGCCAAGACCGTCAAGAAGACGGTCCGCGAAGCGCTGCGCGACGCGATGGCCGAGGAAATGCGCCGTGACGACAAGGTCTTCGTCATGGGTGAGGAGGTCGCGCAATACCAGGGCGCCTACAAGGTGACCCAGGGCCTGCTGCAGGAGTTCGGCGAGCGTCGCGTCATCGACACGCCGATCACCGAGATCGGTTTCGCCGGTCTCGGCGTCGGCGCCGCCTTCAAGGGCTTGAAACCGGTCGTCGAGTTCATGACCTTCAACTTCGCCATGCAGGCGATCGACCACATCATCAACTCGGCCGCCAAGACGCTGTACATGTCGGGCGGTCAGATGAGCAACTCGATCGTGTTCCGCGGCCCCAACGGCGCCGCTGCCCGCGTCGGCGCCCAGCACTCGCAGTGCTATGCCTCGTGGTACGCCCATTGCCCGGGCCTGAAGGTCGTGTCGCCCTGGTCGGCGGCCGACGCCAAGGGCCTGCTGAAGGCGGCGATCCGCGACGCGAACCCCGTCGTCTTCCTCGAGAACGAGATCCTCTACGGCCAAAGCTTCGAGGTCCCGGAGGACGAGGACTTCGTCCTGCCGATCGGCAAGGCCAAGGTCGAGCGCGCCGGTAAGGACGTGACGATCACCGCCTTCTCGATCATGGTCGGCCATGCCCTTGCCGCCGCCGAGATCCTGGCCAAGGAAGGCATCGACGCGGAGGTGATCAACCTGCGCACGATCCGTCCGCTTGACACCGAGACCATCGTCAACAGCGTCAAGAAGACCAACCGCCTCGTCTCCGTCGAGGAGGGCTGGCCCTTCGCCGGCATCGGTTCGGAAATGTGCGCGCTGATGATGGAGCAGGCGTTCGATTATCTCGACGCGCCGGTGGCCCGCGTGGCCGGCCTGGATGTGCCGATGCCCTACGCCGCCAACCTGGAAAAGCTGGCGCTGCCGCAGGTCGATCATATCGTCAAGGCCGCCAAGCAAGCCTGCTACCGCTGAGAGGAGGGCTGATAGGATGACCGTTCAGATTCTGATGCCCGCCCTCTCGCCCACGATGACCGAGGGCAACCTCGCCAAGTGGCTGAAGAAGGAAGGCGACACGGTGAAGTCCGGCGACGTGCTCGCCGAGATCGAAACCGACAAGGCCACCATGGAAGTCGAAGCGGTCGATGAAGGCCGCATCGGCAAGATCCTGATCCCGGCCGGCAGCCAGGGCGTGGCGGTGAACACCCCCATCGCCATCCTGCTGGAAGAGGGCGAGGACGAGAGCGCGCTGGCGTCGGCCGGCTCCGCTCCGACCCCGGCCGCCGCTGCTCCGGCCGCTGCCCCGGCGCCCACGGCAGCCCCGGCTGCCGCCGCTGCTCCGGCTCCGGCCGCTCCCGCTCCCGCTCCGGCGGCGGCTGGGGAGCGCGTGTTCGCCAGCCCGCTGGCCCGCCGCATCGCCGAGCAGGCCGGCGTCGACCTGAAGACCGTCAAGGGCACCGGCCCGCACGGTCGCATCGTCAAGGCCGACGTCGAAGCCGCCAAGGCCGCCGGCCCGGCCAAGGCCGCTGCCGCCCCGGCTCCGGCCGCCGCTCCGGCTCCCGCCGCTGCACCGGCCCCGGCTCCCAAGGCCGAGGGTGTGGATGCCAAGGCGCTCGCCGACAAGCTGGGCATGGCCTACACCGCCGTGCCGAACAGCGGCATGCGCAAGACCATCGCCAAGCGGCTCGGCGAGGTGAAGCGCACGGTCCCCGACTACTTCCTGACGGTGGATGTCGAGATCGACGCGCTGATGAAGGTCCGTGCCGAGTTGAACGGCCGGTCCGACGCCTACAAGCTGTCGGTGAACGACTTCATCATCCGCGCCGTGGCGCTGGCGCTGAAGAAGGTCCCGGCGCTGAACGCCGCCTGGACCGACGAGGCGATGCTGCAGTTCCAGCATGCCGACATCTCGGTCGCCGTCGCCACGCCGACCGGGCTGATCACCCCGATCGTCAAGAAGGCGGAGACCAAGGGTCTGGCCGACATCTCCAACGAGATGAAGGTGCTGGCCAAGAAGGCGCGCGACAACGCGCTGAAGCCGGAAGAGTATCAGGGCGGCACCATCTCCATCTCCAACCTGGGCATGATGGGGATCAAGCAGTTCCAGGCGATCATCAACCCGCCGCAGGCCTGCATCCTGGCGGTCGGCGCCAGCGAGCAGCGCCCGGTGGTCAAGGACGGCGCTCTGGCCATCGCCACGGTGATGAGCCTGACCGGCACCTTCGATCACCGCGTGGCCGATGGCGCCGTCGGTGCGGAATTCCTTGGAGCGGTGAAGAAGCTGCTCGAGGATCCGCTTTCGATGCTGCTCTGACGGTTGGAAGGACCGGTTCCATGTCGAAAAGCCTTGCCCCGCTCCGCGCCGAGATCGACGCCATCGACGACGAGATCGTCGCATTGCTGGGCAAGCGCCTGTCCGTCGTCCACCGCGTCGCAGCGGTGAAGATGGCGGAGAACCTGCCGGCCGTCCTGCCCGACCGCGTCGAAGCGGTCAAACGGCGGGCGGCCGAGGCGGGTTTGGCGTACGGCCTGGATCCGGACTTCATGGCCACCCTGTACCAGACGATCATCGACGAGGCGTGCCGGGTCGAGGAAGGCATCTTTGCCGCCGGCCGCGAGGATGCGCCTCGCTCCTGAATGGGGAGAACACCCTTGGCCGACATCAATTACGACGTCATCGTCATCGGCGGCGGACCGGGCGGTTACGTGGCGGCGATCCGCGCCGCTCAGCTGGGCCTGCACACCGCGGTCATCGAGCGTGAAAACCTGGGCGGCATCTGCCTGAACTGGGGCTGCATCCCGACCAAGGCGCTGCTGCGCTCGGCCGAGGTGCTGCATCTCGCCAAGCACGCGTCCGACTATGGTCTGGTCATCCAGAACCCGTCCTTCGACCTCGACAAGGTCGTCGCCCGTTCGCGCAAGGTCGCAGGCCAGCTCAACGGCGGCGTCAAGCACCTGCTGAAGAAGAACAAGGTCGCGGTGATCGAAGGCTCCGCCAAGCTGCTCGGCAAGGGGCAGGTGGCGGTTTCCAAGGGCGAAGCCCCGGTCGGCACCTTCGGCGCCAAGCACATCATCATCGCCACCGGCGCGCGTGCCCGCACGCTGCCGGGCCTGGAGGATGACGGCAAGCTGGTCTGGACCTACCGCAAGGCGATGACCCCGGATACCATGCCGAAGTCGCTGCTGGTCATCGGCTCCGGCGCCATCGGCATCGAGTTCGCCAGCTTCTACAATGCGCTCGGCGCCAAGGTCACCGTGGTCGAGGTGATGGACCGCATCCTTCCGGTGGAGGATGAGGAGATCTCGGGCTTGGCCCGGAAGGCCTTCGAAAAGCAGGGCATGCGCATCATCACCGGCGGCAAGGCCGGCAACCTGCGCAAGGCCGCCGACAGCGTGACCGTGGCCGTCGAGGCCGGCGGCAAGACCGAGGACATCACGGTCGACCGCGTCATCGTCGCCGTCGGCATCAGCCCGAACACCGAGAACCTCGGCCTGGAGAACACCAAGGTCAAGACCGACCGCGGCCACATCCAGGCCAACGGCATGTGCGAGACCGACGAGCCGGGCGTTTACGCCATCGGCGACGTGACCGGCGCCCCCTGGCTCGCCCACAAGGCCAGCCATGAGGGTGTGATCGTGGCCGAGCATATCGCCGGCAAGCATCCGCATGCGCTGAACGTCCGCAACATCCCGGGCTGCACCTATTCGCACCCGCAGATCGCGTCGGTCGGCCTGACGGAGAAGAAGGCGAAGGAAGCCGGCTACGAGATCAAGGTCGGCCGTTTCCCGTTCGTCGGCAACGGCAAGGCCATCGCGCTCGGTGAGCCGGAAGGCCTGATCAAGACCATCTTCGACGCCAAGACCGGCGAGATGCTGGGCGCCCACATGATCGGTGCGGAAGTGACCGAGCTGATCCAGGGTTACGGCATCGCCAAGTCGTCGGAGCTGACCGAGGCCGAGCTGATGCACACGGTGTTCCCGCACCCGACTTTGTCGGAAATGATGCATGAGTCGGTCCTTGATGCCTATGGCCGGGCGATCCACTTTTAACTAATGTTTCCGAGGTGACGTTCTTCCCAGCCGGATGGGGCCATGGACCGCAGCAGCGCCGCGTATGACGAGGATTTTTACGCCTGGACCCAAGCCCAGGCGCAGGAGCTTCGCCGTGCCGGCGCCGAGCGGAACAATGCCCCGGTCGACTGGGAGAACGTCGCTGAGGAGATCGAGTGCATGGGCCGCAGCCAGAAGTCCGAGATCGACCATCGCCTTGGCGTCCTGCTGGTCCATTTGCTGAAGTGGATGTTCTGTCCCGACCTTCGGGAGCGGTGCGAGCGTGGCTGGCGGCTGACCGTCCGGGAGCAGCGCAAGAAGCTGGTCCGCGAGATCAAGGACAGCCCAAGCCTTCGGCCCTACATCGCCGACGTTTTTGCCGATATATACTCGGATGCCCGCCTGCGGGCAGCCGTCGAGGCGGATACCTCTGACGGCCATTTCCCGGTCGAGCCGCCTTTCACGCTTGACCAGGCGCTCGATCCGGCCTATCCGGCCGAACTGTTTCCGCCGGAATGGCGGGTTTGACATCCTCATCGCACCTATTGTCGGGGCCGGGGCATCGCGTCGGCCGTCGGGAGCTTTAGACCATGACCCTCGTCGACCAGACCGAGAAGCTGCGCCACCCCGAAAAGGCCCATAAGCCCGACAACCCCATCCAGCGCAAACCGGCCTGGATCCGGGTCAAGGCGCCGATGAGCCAGGAATACAACGAGACCCGCCAGTTGATGCGCGGGCTGAAGCTGAACACGGTGTGCGAAGAGGCCGCCTGCCCGAACATCGGGGAGTGCTGGAAGCAGAAGCACGCCACCTTCATGATCCTGGGTTCCATCTGCACGCGCGGCTGCGCCTTCTGCAACGTGGAGACCGGACGCCCGGACCTGCTCGACCCGCATGAGCCGGAGAAGGTCGCGGAGGCCGTTGGTCAGCTGAAGCTTTCCCACGTCGTCATCACCTCGGTCGACCGCGACGATCTGGCCGACGGCGGTGCCGAGCATTTCGCCCGCACCATCCGCGCCATCCGCGTCGCCTCGCCGACGACCACCATCGAAATCCTGACCCCCGACTTCCAGAAGAAGAAGGGTGCGGTCGAGGTGGTGGTGGAGGCCAAGCCCGACGTCTTCAATCACAATCTGGAAACCGCGCCGCGCCTCTACCCGACGATCCGTCCCGGCGCGCGCTATTTCGCCTCGCTGCAATTGCTGGCGCGGGTGAAGGAACTGGATCCGACGATCTTCACCAAGTCCGGCCTGATGGTCGGTCTGGGTGAGACGAAGGAGGAGATCGGACAGGTGATGGACGATCTTCGCTCCGCCGATGTGGACTTTCTGACGATTGGGCAGTATCTCCAGCCCACGCCCAAGCATGCGGCGGTGGATCGCTTCGTGACTCCCGAGGAGTTCGACGGTTATTCCACTGTTGGCCGCGGCAAGGGCTTCCTGCTGGTGGCCTCGTCGCCGCTGACGCGCTCGTCCTACCATGCGGGTGCGGATTTCGAGAAGCTGCGCGAAGCCCGGCTGCGCAAGCTGGGGGTCGCCGCCGCCTGATCCAGGCGGTTCAATAAGAAAGGACACGGTACGGGCATGCCGACGCACGCGGAGAAGAAGGTTCTTCCCTACACGCCCCAGCAGATGTACGACCTGGTCGCGGACGTGGAGAAGTATCCGGAGTTTCTGCCCTGGTGCCTGGCGGCCCGCATCCGCAAGCGCGAAGACAATGTCATGTTCGCGGACCTGATCATCGGCTTCAAGATGGTCCGCGAACGCTTCACCTCACGGGTGGAACTGCACGAGCCCGACTGCCGGATCAACGTGCAGTACACCGACGGGCCGTTCCAGTATCTGAACAATCACTGGATCTTCAACGAGCATCCCGGCGGCTGCTGCGTCGACTTCTTCGTCGATTTCGAGTTCCGCTCGAAGATGCTGCAGAAGATCATGGGCCTGCTGTTCAATGAGGCTGTCCGCCGCATGGTGCAGGCCTTCGAAATGCGCGCGGCCCAGCTTTACGGGCCGGGCCGGGCGACGCAGCCGGCCTGACGCCGGCCGCGGACGATTGAGGCGGGTGGTCGGTCAG
This sequence comes from Azospirillum sp. 11R-A, assembly GCF_049472615.1. Lineage (NCBI taxonomy): Bacteria > Pseudomonadati > Pseudomonadota > Alphaproteobacteria > Rhodospirillales > Azospirillaceae > Azospirillum > Azospirillum sp. 11R-A. The sequence continues at coordinate 93,790 of NZ_JBCEBL010000010.1, forward strand.
CTCTTGTCCGACCACAGCTCCCCGCCGCTCGCCCAATCGCTCTTCTTCACGTCCTGAAAGATGATGTCCACCGCGGACGGCGAGCAGCCGAGGACCTTAACGGTCGCCTCGGTCAACGCCTTGGCGTATTCGCGCTTCTGTTCGACGGTGCGTCCTTCGAACAGCTGGATGTTGATGGTCGGCATCGGGTCTTTTTCCTTATTGATGAAGAGCTTGTCGGCGATTCTTCAGCGCAGGCTTCCGGTTGGCCGGGCGAGCCGAAGCCGCTCCAGCGCCGCCTGGACCGTCGCCATCCGCACGGCGTCGCGGTCGCCGGGAAAGGTGTATTCCTTGGCCTTGGCAGATCCACCGCGCACGGCCGTCGCGACATAGACCCTGCCCACCGGCTTGGTTTCCGTGGCCCCGCCGGGGCCGGCGATTCCCGTCACCGCCACCGTCACGTCGGCGCGCGACTTTGCCAGCGCGCCGACCGCCATGGCGACCGCCACCTCCGGGCTGACGGCGCCATGGGCATGCAGCAGGCTGGCGGGGACGGCCAGCACCTCGGTCTTGGCGATGTTGGTGTAGGTGACGAAGCCGCGGTCGACCACCTTGGACGAGCCGGCTATGTCGGTCAGGGCGCCGGCGATCAGACCGCCGGTGCAGGATTCGGCCGTCGCCAGCATGAAGCCGGCGAGGCCGTATTCGGCAAGCGTCTGGGCGGCGAGGTCGCGGATGATCTCGGGAAACATGACGGCCTCTCCCGGTTCGTATCGTTGGTCGGGATGTTAGCCCGGAAGTCGGACGGTCGCCACAGCCTGTGCCGCAATACCCTCGCGCCGGCCGGTGAAGCCCAGCTGCTCGGTGGTGGTCGCCTTCACGCTGACCCGTCCGACCTCGATTCCCAGAATCTGGGCAATGCGGTCCGCCATGGCGGCGCGGTGGGGGCCGACCTTCGGTCGCTCGCAAATGACTGTCACGTCGGCATGGGCGATGACGCCGCCGCGCTCCGCCACCAGATCGGCGGCATGGCGCAGGAACTTTGCGCTGTCGGCCCCGCGCCAACGCGGATCGGTCGGCGGAAAGTGGCTGCCGATGTCGCCGGCAGCCAGCGCACCGAGAATGGCGTCGGTCAGGGCATGCAATCCGACATCCGCGTCGGAGTGGCCTTCCAGCCCATGGCTGTGGGGAACGCGCAGGCCGCAGAGCATCACGAAATCGCCGTCGGTGAAGCGGTGGACGTCGAAGCCGCTGCCGGTCCGCACGTCCCACAGGCTGCTCATGATCGCGCGGGTGGCGCGGGTCAGGTCGTCGGGGGTGGTCACCTTGAAATTGTCCTCCTTGGACGGGACCAGCGCCACGGTCAGCCCGGCACGCTCCGCCACCGCGGCATCGTCGGTCAGCGACAGGCCCATGGCGGCTCGGTGGGCTTCGAGAATATCGGGGAAGCGGAAGCCCTGCGGTGTCTGCGCCCGCCACAGCCCGTCGCGGTCGACCGTGCCGGTGATGGCGTCCCCGCTACCGCGCTTCAGCGTATCGGCCACCGGCACCGCCGCGATGGCGCCCGGCGTGCTGTCCAGTGCCGCGATCACCGCAGCGATGGTGTCCGCATCGATCAGGGGGCGGGCTGCGTCGTGGATCAGCACGAGATCGGGTGCGCCGTCGGTGGCCAAGGCCTCCAGCCCATTGCGGACCGAGTCCTGACGGCTGGCACCGCCGGCAACCGGGTCCGGCAGGGCAAGCCCGGACAGGGTGGCGTCATAGGCATCGCGCCAGGCCGGGTCGATCACCACGCGCACGCCGGTGACCTGCGGATGGCCCAGGAAAGCCTCCACCGTCCGGCGCAGCACCGGCTTGCCGGCGAGGTCGAGATACTGCTTCGGCCGCTCGGCCCCGAACCGCTGTCCGGACCCTCCGGCCACGATCAAAGCAATACAGGTGGGGGCGATGCAGGTGGGCATAAGGCAAACCGTAAGATATGATAGCCACTTGACGGAAACGTCGCGGAGCCTAGCCTGTCGCCGTGGTTCCGCCAAGTGCCGAGCCTTGCCGCCGAGACGCTCCGGACAATGTCAGGAGGCCGGCCGGCCTGCTCCGGCAGCATGATGGCGGAAAGACGGGAGTGCATTCGGGTCCATGTCGCAGAACATCTTTTTAAGCCTGACGGCGCTGGTGGCCCTGGTGCCTGCCGCCCTCTACCCCTACCGGCGCATCGCGGGGCAGGGCGTGGAGGGGCGCGGCTGGGCTTTCTGGGGCGCGTTGCTGCTCGCCGCCGCCGGGCCCGGCATGTGGGCGATTCTCCAGGTTGCCGGCCAATGGCAGACCGGATTCTCGACGGCGCTGTGGGTGACGACGGCCGCCTGCATGGCGCTGTTCATCGGGCTGAGCCTGTTCCATGCCACCGCCTGGAGGCTGGCGCCGCTGCTGCTGCCCTATCTGCTGGTGGTCTGCCTGCTGGCGACCCTGACCGAGGATGCGCCGGCGCCGATTCTGCGCGGTAATGCGCCGGGCGTGTGGATCGATCTGCACATCGCCGTGTCGGTCTTCACCTATGCCCTGCTGACGCTCAGCGCCGTATCGTCCTTCGCCGCGGTGATCCAGACCCGGGCGCTGAAGTCCAAGCGGCCGACCCCGCTCAGCCGTTTCCTGCCGCCGGTGGCGGAAAGCGAGCGGCTGCAACTGCGCCTGCTGATCGCGTCCGAAGTGGTGCTGGGTGCCGGGCTCGCCACCGGCATGGCCGTGCTCTATTTCGAGCAGGGGCTGCTGTTCCGCACCGACCATAAGAGCCTGCTGTCGCTCGCGACCTTCATCGTGATCGGAATCCTGCTGCTTGCCGAATACCGGACCGGGGTGCGCGGACGGACGGCGGCACGCACCATGCTGATCGTCTACCTGCTGGCGACGCTTGCCTATCCCGGCGTCAAGTTCGTCTCGAACGTGCTGATCGGGCAGTGGACCTGGAGCTGAGCCGGAAATCGTCGCAAGCCGGTGCAAGATCATGGGTTTAGGACGGGGCTTGAGCGCGGCGGTCGGGCTTCGCCCTTGCACACGACTGTCGCCACGTGATAACTTGCCCAAATTGACGGCACTTTGTTGATTTGCCCATCAATCGGGCAGGTGAGAATGACCATACAAATCGGACCCATCACGCTCGCCGGACCGGTGATCCTGGCGCCCATGTCGGGTGTCTCCGACCTGCCGTTCCGCCGTCTGGTGAAGCGCGCGGGCTGCGGCCTCGTCGTGTCTGAGATGATCGCCAGCCAGGCGATGATCCGCGAGAACCGCCAGACCCTGCGCATGGTGGAAACCGAGCCGGAAGAGTTTCCGATGGCGGTCCAGCTCGCCGGCTGCGAGCCCGAGGTGATGGCCGAGGCGGCGAAGCTGAACGAGGACCGTGGCGCCGCGGTCGTCGACATCAATTTCGGCTGCCCGGTCAAGAAGGTGGTGAACGGCCATGCCGGCTCTTCCCTAATGCGGGACGAGGCACTGGCCGGCCGCATCCTGGAGGCGGTGGTGAAGGCCGTCAGCATTCCGGTGACGCTGAAGATGCGGCTGGGCTGGGACGAGACCAACCGGAACGCCCCCAACCTCGCCCGCATCGCCGAGCAGTGCGGCATCAGGATGGTGACGGTCCATGGCCGCACCCGCATGCAGTTCTACACCGGCACCGCCGACTGGACCTATGTCCGCCATGTGAAGGAGGCGGTGAAGATCCCCATCGTCGTCAACGGCGACATCGCCAGCTTCGAGGCGGTGGACCGTGCGCTCGCCGAATCCGGCGCCGACGGCGTGATGATCGGGCGCGGCAGCTATGGCCGCCCCTGGTTCCCGTCGCAGGTCATGCAGTATCTGCGCACCGGCGAGACGCTGCCCGACCCGCCGGTGCCCGAGCAGATGGACACGCTGCTGGAGCATTTCGACAGCATGCTGAGCCATTACGGCACGGACGGCGGCATCAAGGTCGCCCGCAAGCATGTCTCCTGGTACTCGACCGGCCTGCGCGGCTCCAACGAGTTCCGGCAGGAGGTCAACCAGCTGGGCGATCCCAACGCGGTGCGCGACCGCATCCGTGCCTTCTATGAACCGGCAATCGAAAGGATGGCCGCCTGATGGATCCCGTACCGATGACCGCTCCGGGCCAGCGTGGCCGCAACCGGTCGGGTGCCGCCAGAGCGCCGCGGCTGGACTCGCTGGTGGTGCTGAACAGCCTGCCCGATCCGGTGCTGGTGGTGGACGGCAATGGCGACATCCGCTTCGTCAATCTGGAAGGGCAGGAGTTCTTCGATCTGTCCGCCAACGCCATGGAAGGCATGCCGCTGCCGGAACTGCTGCCGCCGGACAGCCCGGTGATGAGCCTGATCGAACAGGTGCGCCGGGGCAGCCGCCGGGTGTCGCAGGACGGTGTCATCATCGACACGCCCCGCATCGGCCCGCACCATGTGACGGTGCAGGTGGCGACCATGGGCGACCCGCCCGACCATGTGGTGCTGACCATCCATGAGCGGTCGCTCGCCCGCAAGATCGACCATTCGCTGACTCACCGCCACGCTGCGCGCTCCGTCACCGCCATGGCGGCGATGCTGGCGCACGAGGTGAAGAACCCGCTGTCCGGCATCCGCGGCGCCGCCCAGCTGCTGGAGGAGAACGCCAGCGACCAGGACCGGGTGCTGACCCGCCTGATCTGCGACGAGGCCGACCGCATCGTCGCACTGGTCAACCGGATGGAGGTGTTCTCCGACGAACGGCCGCTGGAACGCGCCGCGGTCAACATCCACACCGTTCTGGAACATGTGCGGAAAGTGGCGCAGAGCGGCTTTGCCCGAAAAATACGCTTTGTCGAGCGCTACGACCCGTCATTGCCTCCTGTTTACGGCAATCGCGACCAACTTGTGCAGGTTTTCCTGAATCTGGTGAAAAATGCGGCAGAGGCTGCACCGGAATCGGGCGGCGAGATCACGCTGACGACCTCCTACCAGCACGGTGTGCGCATGGCGCTGCCCGGCGGGGACGTGCGCCGGCACCTGCCCCTGCTGGTGACGGTTCAGGATAACGGCGATGGCATTCCGGAAGACCTGCAGTCCAACCTGTTCGATCCGTTCGTGACCAGCAAAGTGAACGGGACTGGCCTTGGTCTTGCATTGGTGGCGAAACTGATAGGCGACCATGGCGGAACCATCGAGTTCGACAGCCAGCCTCGCCGGACCGTCTTCAAGGTGTCGCTGCCGATGTACGATGATTCGAAATACGATCAACCGAAGCTTTCCGGGGACTCGAAGATTTCTGACGCTGGCTTGCAGTCCAAGGGCGGCCGGGGGACTCGTTGATGAGCGCAGCGACCATTCTCATCGCGGATGACGACCGCGCCATCCGCACCGTCCTGACGCAGGCACTGGCCCGGCTGGGGCACGAGGTCCGCACCACCGGCAACGCCGCGACGCTGTGGCGCTGGGTGGCGGACGGGCAGGGGGATCTGGTCATCACCGACGTGGTGATGCCGGACGAAAACGGCCTGGACCTGATCCCGCGCATCAAGAAGCTGCGGCCCGAAATGCGCGTCATCGTGATGAGCGCGCAGAACACGCTGATCACCGCGGTGAAGGCGGCGGAGCGTGGGGCCTTCGAATATCTGCCCAAGCCGTTCGACCTGAAGGAACTGGTTTCCGTCGTCGAACGCGCGCTGAACACCAATACCCCGCCGGCCGCGATGCCGGGCGGCGACATGGAGAGCGAGGAACAGCTGCCGTTGATCGGCCGCTCGCCCGCCATGCAGGAAATCTACCGGGTGCTGGCCCGCCTGATGGGCACCGACCTGACGGTGATGATCACCGGCGAGTCCGGCACCGGCAAGGAACTGGTGGCCCGTGCGCTGCACGATTACGGCAAGCGGCGCAACGGCGCCTTCGTCGCCATCAACATGGCCGCCATTCCGCGCGAATTGATCGAATCCGAACTGTTCGGCCATGAGAAGGGGGCCTTCACCGGCGCCACCAACCGGTCGACCGGCCGGTTCGAGCAGGCGCAGGGCGGCACGCTGTTCCTGGACGAGATCGGCGACATGCCGCTCGACGCCCAGACCCGGTTGCTGCGCGTGTTGCAGGAGGGCGAATACACCACCGTCGGCGGGCGCACCGCGATCAAGACCGACGTACGCATCATCGCGGCGACCCACCGCGACCTGCGCACCCTGATCCGCCAGGGCCTGTTCCGCGAGGATCTGTTCTACCGCCTCTGCGTGGTGCCTATCCGCCTGCCGCCGCTGCGCGAGCGGACGGAAGACATTCCACTGCTGGTCCGCCATTTCCTGAATCTCGGCATCAGCCAGGGACTGCCGGCCAAGAGCATCGACCAGGCGGCGATGGACCGGCTGAAGCGCTATCGCTGGCCCGGCAACGTCCGCGAACTGGAAAACCTCGTCCGCCGTCTGGCCGCGCTCTATTCGCAGGAGGTCATCGGGCTTGACGTGGTGGAGGCGGAACTCGCCGACGCCACCCCGGCCGCCCAGCCGGTCGAGGAACCGCAGAGCGAGGGCCTGTCCTCGGCCGTCGAGCGCCACCTGAAGGACTATTTCGCCGCCCACAAGGACGGCATGCCGTCCAACGGCCTGTATGACCGGGTGCTGCGCGAAATCGAACGGCCGCTGATCTCGCTGAGCCTGTCGGCGACCCGCGGCAACCAGATCAAGGCTGCACAGCTGCTCGGTCTGAACCGCAACACGTTGCGCAAGAAGATCCGCGACCTCGATATCCAGGTGATGCGCGGCATCAAATAAACCGCGTCCCGTGGCGCGTGCGGGGAGGCCCGCGGCAGCGGCCGATCCGTGCCAAAATTGTGACACAGCCCGGTCAGGGGCGGCGGGCAAACCGCCGTCCATTGGTCACTTAAAGCCTTCTGCACCTCGTCTGACGCCTTCTGGCGTAGGCTGTGCTGTCCGAAAGGCAGATTCGTTGAGGCTTGGCAGGGCCGCAACAGAGGTGTATCTTTCCGGCAACAGATTAGCGCCGGATCATGCCACCGAATTCCGACATTGCAGCAGCCGGCCAAAGGCCGGTCTGGCAGAAGATTCTCCAATGGTCCAGGCGGGTCGGCCTGGGCAAGCGGCTGGCCTTTGCCCTGTCGCTGGCGGCCTTGGCCGCCGGGTTCGCCACCTATGCGGCGATGACGGAAAGTGCGCCGTTCGGTCAGGCCAACCCGCGGACCGTCACGCTTCTGCTGACGCTCGACCTTGCGATCCTGCTGACGCTGGGCGTGCTGATCGCCCGGCGCATCGTCGCCATCCTGATCGGGCGGCGGCGCGGGCTGGCCGGGTCGCGGCTGCACACCCGGCTGGTTCTGGTGTTCAGCGTCCTGGCGGTGGCGCCGGCCATCATCATGACCGTCTTTTCCACCCTGTTCTTCTACGTCGGGGTGCAGAGCTGGTTCAGCGACCGTGTCCGCACGGCGGTGAATGAATCCCTGGTCGTCGCCAGCGCCTATCTGCACGAACACCAGCAGAACATCCGCGCCGACGCCCTGGCGATGGCCAACGATCTGTCGCAGGAGGCGCGCTTCTCCAGCGACCCCGAGCGGTTCGAACAGGTCGTCGCCACCCAGGCGATGCTGCGCACCCTGTCGGAAGCGATCGTCTTCAACGGCACCACCGGCGCCATCGTCGCGCGGGCCGGCTATACCTTCACCCTGGAATTCGAGCCGATCCCCGAAGACAAGATCCAGCAGGCCCGAACCGGCGAGGTCGCGCTGATCGTCAAGGAATCCGACGACCGCGTCCGCGCCCTGGTCAGCCTGGACCGGGTATCGGACACCTTCCTCTATGTCGGCCGCATGGTGGAGCCGCGGGTGCTTCAGCACATGGCCTCGGCCGAGGGGGCGGTGAAGGAATATACGGCGCTGGAGAACTCGCGCGGCAGTCTGCAGGTCACCTTCACGCTGATCTTCCTGGTGGTGGCGATGCTGCTGCTGCTGGCGGCTGTGTGGGCCGGATTGAACTTCGCCACCCGGCTGGTCCGCCCGATCAGCGCGCTGATCGGGGCCGCCGAGCGGGTGCGCGCCGGCGACCTGACCGTCCGCGTGTCGGAACCGCCGGGCGAGGACGAGTTCGTCCTGCTGTCGCGCGCGTTCAACCGCATGACCACCGAGATCGAGGGCCAGCGGCGGGAGCTGCTGTCGACCAACCGGCTGCTCGACGAGCGCCGCCGCTTCACCGAGACGGTGCTGTCCGGCGTGTCGGCCGGCGTGCTGGGTGTCGATGCCGACGGCGTCATCAACCTGCCGAACCTGTCCGCCGCCCGCCTGCTGGGCGAGGAGGATCCGGAGCGGATGATCGGCATGTCGCTGGTCGAGCTGCTGCCGGATATCGGCGACCTGCTGGAAAACGCGCCGAAGAAGCCCGGCCGCGTGGTTCAGGACCAGATCCAGATCCGGCGTCCGGGCAAGACGACGCTGACCCTGCTGGTCCGCATCGCAGCGGAGATGCGCGACGGCACCGTGCGCGGCTATGTCGTCACTTTCGACGACATCACCGAACTGGTGTCGGCGCAGCGCAAGGCGGCCTGGGCCGACGTGGCGCGCCGCATCGCGCATGAGATCAAGAACCCGCTGACGCCGATCCAGCTGTCGGCCGAACGGCTGCGCCGCAAATATCTGAAGGAGATCTCCAGCGATACTGAGGTCTTCACCATGTGCACCGACACCATCGTCCGGCAGGTCGACGACATCCGCCGCATGGTGGACGAATTCTCCGCCTTCGCGCGGATGCCGCAGCCGGTGATGAAGCCGGTCAACATCAACGATCTGGTCCGGCAGGCGGTGTTCCTGCAATCGAGCGCCCATTCCGGCAAGATCCGTTTCGACACGCGGCTGCCGTCCGGGCCGTTGACGGTGGCCTGCGACAGCCGGCAGATCTCCCAGGCGCTGACCAACCTGCTCCAGAACGCCGCCGACGCCATCGAGGGGCGCACGTCGCCGGCCGACGGCGCCGATCTGCCACCTGGAGAGGTGGCGATTGCAGTCGAGGATGACGGTGAGAAGGTCGTCGTCACCGTTCAGGACAACGGCAAGGGCCTGCCCGGCGGCGAACAGCGCGACCGGCTGACCGAACCCTATGTGACGACGCGGGCCAAGGGCACCGGGCTGGGGCTCGCCATCGTCAAGAAGATCATGGAGGACCATGGCGGCGTGCTGACCCTCGAGGACCGCGAAGGCGGACCCGGGGCGCGCGTGACCCTGGTCATTCCACACCCGGTTACGGTCGCGAACGACGCGGGCGGCCGTGACGACAGGCCGGCGGAGACCGGCGGAGAGATGAGGCACGAAGCCCATGGCGCATGACATTCTGATCGTCGACGACGAAGCCGATATCCGGATGCTGATAGCCGGCATCCTGAACGACGAAGGCATCAAGACGCGCGAAGCCGCCGACGCCGATCAGGCCTTCGCCCAGGTGGCGGCGCGCCGGCCGAGCCTCGTCGTGCTCGACATCTGGCTCCAGGGCAGCCGGCTGGACGGCCTGCAAATCCTGGAACAGCTGATGCGGGATCATGCCAACCTGCCGGTCATCATGATCTCCGGCCATGGCAACATCGAAACCGCGGTCCAGGCGATCAAGGTCGGCGCCTACGACTTCATCGAGAAGCCGTTCAAGGCCGACCGCCTGCTGCTGATGGTGGACCGCGCCATCGAGGCGGCGCGGCTGAAGCGCGAGAATCAGGAGCTGAAGCTGCGCGCCGGCGGCGACGCGGAGCTGATCGGCAAGTCGTCGGCGGTCAATCAGGTTCGCCAGTCCATCGACAAGGTGGCGCCCACCGGCAGCCGCGTCCTGATCTCCGGCCCGCCCGGTGCCGGCAAAGAGGTGGTCGCCCGGCTGATCCATGCCCGCTCCCGCCGGGCCGGCGGTCCCTTCGTCGGGCTGAACTGCGCCACCATGCGGCCGGAACGGCTGGAGATGGAGCTGTTCGGCACCGAGGCCGGCGTCGATGGTCCCGGCCGCAAGATCGGTACCTTCGAACAGGCCCATGGCGGCACGCTGCTGCTTGACGAGGTCGCCGACATGCCGCTGGAGACCCAGGGCAAGATCGTCCGCGCCCTTCAGGAGCAGGTGTTCGAGCGCGTCGGCGGCGGACAGCGGGTCGAGGTGGACGTGCGCGTCATCGCCACCTCCAACCGCGACCTCCAGGCGGAGATCGAGCAGGGGCGCTTCCGCCAGGATCTATTCTACCGCCTGTCGGTGGTGCCGATCCGCGTGCCGTCGCTGGCCGAGCGGCGCGAGGACATCCCGGTGCTGGCCCGCCATTTCATGCAGCGGTCCGCCGAAGCGTCCGGCCTGCCGACCCGCGAATTCGGCGAGGACGCCATGGCCGCCTTGCAGGCCTATGACTGGCCGGGCAACGTGCGCCAGCTGCGCAACGTCGTGGACTGGCTGCTGATCATGGCCCATGGCGACCCCAAGGAGTCGATCCGCGCCGACACCTTGCCGCCGGAGATCGGCGCCATCACGCCGACGGTCCTGAAATGGGACAAGGGCGGCGAGATCATGGGCCTGCCGCTGCGCGAAGCCCGCGAGGTGTTCGAGCGCGAATATCTGCTGGCCCAGGTCACCCGCTTCGGCGGCAACATCTCCCGCACCGCGTCCTTCGTCGGCATGGAACGCTCCGCCCTTCACCGCAAGCTGAAGTCGCTGGGCGTCCATGGCAGCGAGAAGGGGAAGATGTTCCTCGAGTGATCGGTGGGGGAGATTTTGCCCCAACCCCAGCCCCTTCCCTGCTCGACGGGGGGAAGGGGGCTTCTGCAATGACAATCTACTCGAGAAATCTCCTTGTCCTCCCCCATCACCCTGCCGCGCGCCGTCATCTATGACTGGGACAACACCCTGGTCAGCAACTGGGACATCGTTCGCGAGGCGCTAAACCATGCGCTGGTGTCCTTCGGCCTTGCCCCCTGGGGGCCTGAGGAGGCGCGCGAGCGGATCAAGGCATCGCTGCGCGACAGCTTCCCGCGCATTTTCGGCGAGCGCTGGACCGAGGCGCGCGACCTGTTCTACGCCTATTTCGCCGCCCACCATCTGGATGGGCTGACGCCGCTGCCGGGTGCCGAGACGCTGCTGCGCCATTTCCACGGGCGGGGTGTCTATCAGGCCGTCGTTTCCAACAAGAACGGCAAGTTCCTGCGGGCGGAGGCCGACGCGCTGGGCTGGACCCGGTATTTCGGCAAGCTGGTCGGCGCCCAGGATGCCGAGTTCGACAAGCCGCACATCGCCCCCGTGCGGATGGCGCTGGAGCCGGCGGGGATCGCGCCGGGTGGAGATGTCTGGTTTCTCGGCGATGCCGACATCGATATGGAATGCGCCCATGGCGCCGGTCTCGTTCCGGTGCTAATAGGGCTGGGCGAGGGGAGTGGCTTCGACCGGTTCCCGCCCGCCCATCGCCACACCGACTGTACGGCGCTTCACCGCGTCCTGTATGGCTTGGTGGACGGCAATGGTGATACCATATCCCTGCAAACGGCTGTCGAGACGGTACCAACGCGGACCACACCTACACCGTGAAACGGGGAGCGGACCGCCTAGCAAAGGGGTCCCAAGAACATTGAAGAAGGGGGCATGAAAAATGTCTGAAAAAAGCCAGAACGTGCAGGACGTGTTTCTCAATCACGTCCGTAAGAACAAGACTCCCGTAACCGTCTTTCTCGTGAACGGCGTGAAACTCCAGGGCATCATTACTTGGTTCGACAACTTCTCGGTACTTCTGCGGCGCGACGCGCATTCCCAGCTCGTCTACAAGCACGCAATCTCGACGGTCATGCCGGCCCATCCCATTCAACTTTTCGAGCCGCCCAAGGAAGGTGAAAGCGTCTGATCCCTTGACCAATGGTAACGGCGCGGCCCCTGACGGCGCCGCGCGGGCCATCGTGGTCCACCCCGTCCTCCGCAGTGAGGCGGACGGGGACATGCGCCCTCCCGAATCGCGGCTTGAGGAAGCGGTCGGTCTTGCCCAGGCCATTCAGCTGGACGTCGTCCATGCCGAATGCGCCAAGGTGAACCGGCCGCAACCGTCGACCCTGCTCGGCTCCGGCACGGTGGAGCATCTGGCACAGGTGGTGGAAGAGGCCGAGGCGACTCTGGTCATCCTCGACCATGCCCTGTCGCCGGTGCAGCAGCGCAACCTCGAGCGGTCGCTGAAGGCCAAGGTCATCGACCGCACCGGCCTGATCCTGGAGATCTTCGGCGCCCGCGCCCGGACGCGCGAAGGCATGCTCCAGGTCGAGTTGGCCTCCCTGACCTACCAGAAATCGCGTCTGGTGCGGTCCTGGACCCACCTGGAACGGCAGCGCGGCGGCTTCGGCTTCCTCGGCGGTCCCGGCGAATCGCAGCTTGAGCTCGACCGCCGCCTGATCGGCGACCGGATCATCAAGATCAAGAAGGAACTGGAGGAGGTGCGGCGCACCCGCGGCCTTCACCGCAAGGCCCGTGCGAAGGTGCCTTATCCGGTGGTGGCTCTGGTCGGCTACACCAACGCCGGCAAATCGACGCTGTTCAACCGGCTGGCGAACGCCGACGTCTTCGCCCAGAACCTGCTGTTCGCCACGCTCGATCCCACCATGCGGCAGGTGACCCTGCCGTCGGGGCGCAAGGTGATCCTGTCGGACACGGTCGGCTTCATCTCCGACCTGCCGCACGGCCTCGTCGCCGCCTTCCGCGCCACGCTGGAGGAGGTGGACGCCGCCGACATCATCCTGCATGTCCGCGACATCGCCCACATCGACAGCGACGCCCAGAAGGCCGATGTCCATGAGGTGCTGTCCGACATGGGTATCGACCCGGAGGCGGACGACCGGGTGATCGAGGTGCTGAACAAGATCGACGCGCTGGACGAGGAAAGCCGCGCGGCGATCCTGGTCCAGACTGGCCGCAATCCGCGTGCGGTGGCGGTTTCCGCCCTGTCCGGCGAGGGGATCGACAATCTCGACCGCCTGCTGGATCAGCGGATGAACGTCAACCGGCAGGTCGTCGACCTCTCGGTCGGCCTTGACGACGGTGCGGCGCTCGCTTGGCTCTACGCCAGAGGCGAGGTGCTGGACCGGCGTGACGACGAGGAACATGCGCATCTGCATGTCTCCATCGACCCCGTCGATCTCGCCCGGTTCGAAAAACGGTTCCAGTCCGACAGTCAGGCTGAACCGCAACCTTAGGCAGTGCGGCCGGGTGTCCTGGCTAAACGGAAAGGGGTGTGGACGGTGTCTATGACCTGTTGCACCCCACTCCGGTCTTAAGACGAATGCGGCGTGGTTATTTCCCCGTTGGGGTCCGATGATGGGAAAGGAGCGGTCGTGCTCCCCCTTGAGGAGGACTGCCAATGCGGTTGCAAACCGATCCGTCGTGCTTCTCGATTACGGCATTTCTCGCCGATCAGGTAGCTCTCGTCGCCCGTCAGGAGAATCTGCCGCCGGGTGCGGCCCTGCTGCGCCTGCAGGAGCTTTCGCGCACGCCGGAAGGCCGTGCCACTCTGATGCATCTGATCGAGGCCGCCGGCGAGCGGGAACCGAACGCCGATGAGGCCGCGAAGATTTCGGCGATCTGCCGTGAGCTGACCGCCTGGGGCTATGGCGGCTTCACCGGTGGCCCCCGCCATGAGTCTCGCCACGATCAGCGCGCTGCGGCATGACGGTGATTTGACACATGCTTGAGGGATGACGGCGCCTGCGATGGCAGGTCATAATGAGCCGTTCGCCATCGCCGCGGTCCCGAATTGCTCCGTTCCCCTTCCCGAACCATCCTGACCGGTGCCGGCCGTCTGATGCCGGCGCTGCCGCTTTTGCTGGCATTCGTCCAGCCACTGGCGGCGGCGGAGCCGCTGCGACCGGGAATGCCGCTGCCGCCCGGCTATGTGGAAGAACCGGAGACCCCGCCCGAGGACCCGCTTCCTCCACCGCCGAAACCGCTGTCGGTGGCGCCCGACGAGCCGCAGGTCGTCGCGCCCGATGCCGCCGGTCTGCTGAAGGACTGCAAGCAGCAGACCTTCACCGATTGCTTCCGCCTGTGGCAACCCCCGCCGCCTCCACCGCCGCCGGAACCTGAGAAGGATACCGCTGCGGCGCCTCCGCCTCCGCCGCCACCCGACCCCAAGGCGCCACGCCAACCGGCGCAGGGCGGTCCTGTGCCGCCGCCGCCAGCCGATGCGGCCAAGGAAGCCGCCGCGGCAGCAGCCGACCGCGCCACCTTCGATGCGCTGTCGAAAGCGCTGAAGGACAGTGGGCTGGACGGCAAGGTGCTGCTGACCGACCCGAAGGGTGGCGATCCCCTGCTGAAGCTGGACAGCGTGCCCGGCAGCAAGCCGGCGGCGAAGCGCTGCCCCTCTCCGAACCCAAGCCGCAAAAGGGCCAACCGACCATGACGGGTTTCCCGCTTCCCGACATCGACCGCGTCGCCGATCTGATCCGCTCCGTCGCCCGGACGGAGATCATGCCCTATTTCCAGAAGCTCGACGCCGCCGGCATCCGGCAGAAGACCGGCCCGACCGATCTCGTCACGCTGGCCGACGAGGCGGCGGAGCGGGCCTTGACCCCGGCGCTGTCGGCGCTGCTGCCGGGCAGCCGCGTCGTCGGGGAGGAGGCTGCATCGGAGGACGAGCGCGTGCTCGACCGCATCCATGGCGACGATCCGGTATGGATCATCGACCCGGTGGACGGCACGATCAACTTCGCCCAGGGACGGCCGATGTTCGCGGTGATCGTCGCGCTTGCCTGCAAGGGCGAGACGGTCGCCGGCTGGATCCACGATCCGGTCGACGGCCGGATGGCGGCGGCGGTGAAGGGGCAGGGGGCCTGGCTCGACGGTCGCCGCGTCCATGTCGCACCGGCCGTGCCGTTGCCGCAGATGGTCGGAGCACTGTCCACGCGCTTTTGCAGCGCGGAGATGGGGCGCCAGTTGGAAGAGCGCAGCGTCGGGCTGGCTGACCGCGTGTGCCTGTCGAGCGCCGCCCAGGAGTATCTGCGCCTGCTGGAGGGGCGGGCGCATTACTCGCTCTATCACCGGCTGATGCCGTGGGACCATGCGGCCGGCGTCCTGCTGCATGCGGAGGCCGGCGGCTATTCGGCGCTGATCGACGGGACGCCCTACCGGCCGGGGCTGCTGAATGGCAGCCTTCTGCTGGCGCCCGACCGCGAAAGCTGGCAGGCGCTGCACGGACAGCTGTTCGGCTGAGTGCGTGTTGGGTGCAGGAGGGCGACAGCCCTCCCGCGCCCCTTCAATGCGCCAACAGCACCGGCAGAGCCAGCCCGTCCAACACCGTGCGGGTCGCCCCGCCCAGCACCAGTTCACGCAGGCGGGAGTGGCCGTAGGCGCCCATCACCAGCAGGTCGGCGCCCTGGTCGGTGCAGCAGGACAGGATCATGTCGCCGACCTCTCCGCCGGACGCGATGACCGACTGCGGACGGGCGGCGATGCCGTGGCGGTGCAGCCAGTCGACCAGGGTGGCGGCTTCCCTGCTCTGTTGCCCGAGCGGTTCCACAGTCAGCACGGTGACGGACTCTGCCGCCTCCAGGAAGGGCATGGCGGCGCGGACCGCACGCGTGGATTCGCGTGTGTTCTTCCAGGCGATCAGCACATGGCGGCCGATGGGGGCCGCGGCCGGCTGCCTCGGCGGCAGGACCAGGACCGGCGTTGCGGTCTCCAGCGGCAAACGGTCGGGGATGTGGTGCAGCGACACCCGCTCGCCCGCCCGCACCGCCGCGGATTGCGCGACGACGATCAGGTCGGCATAGGCGGCGCGCTCGGCCAGCAGATCGACGTGGTCGCCCTCTTCGACCGTCCAGTCGTAGGGCAGTCCGTCAAGCGACTTGCGGACCTCCTGCTCGATCCGCTCGGCATTCTCGTGGGCGATTGCGGTCGCCTCCGCCATGAAGCCGTAGGAGGCGGCGCGGCCGGTGGCGCCCGCCGGCATCGACACCGGGGTGGCGATGTAGAGCGCCTGGATATGGGCGGAGAAACGCTTGGCCAGGGCCGCCGCCACCGCCAGACGGCTGGCGTGGGCGTCGTCGTTGGCCATGTGCAGCAGGATGGTCTTGATCGGCATGCCCTCGCGTCTCCCAACATTATGATCGGTCCACCATCAGCCGGCGGAGCGGTTTCCCTCTAGGTAACGCTCCGCCGGGGTCGATGGCAATGTCGGTGGATGGCAGGGGCCGTGGGAGACCGTTACTTCACCACCACCGCATACTGGTCGACCGGCGCCACCGCCTTGATCAGACCGCGGGCCTTCAGGAACTCGGCGAAGCGGGTGTAGCGCTCGGCATCCAGCGCGGCCGGGCTGTGGGAGAAGCGCGGCAGCGTGTCGGCCCAGGCGCGGCGGTTCAGCTCGTCGTTCAGTTCGGGCCGACCCTTGACGAAGGCAGCCTGCGATTCCTCCGGATGGTTCAGGATGTAGAGCGTCGCCCGCTCCACCGCCGCCAGGAAGCGCTTGAAGCGCGGGTCGTTCACCTTGTCCTTGCGGGCGACCAGAATCAGTTCGTCATAGGGCGGAACACCCTCTTCCTCGGGATAGAAGGCGCGGCCGGGGTGCTTCTCGATCTCCATCTGGTTCAGTTCGAAGTTGCGGAAGGCGCCGACCACCGCATCGACCTGGCCCGACAGCAGCGATGGCGAGAGGGAGAAGTTGACGTTCACCAGCTCGACGTCCTTCAGGCTCAGCCCCTGCTTCTCCAGCATGGCGCCCAGCAGAGCGTCCTCGAAGCCGGCGATGGAATAGCCGACCTTGCGGCCCTTCAGATCCTTCAGCGTCTTCACCGGCCCGTCGCGCAGCACGACGACGGAGTTCAGCGGCGTGGACACCAGCGTGCCGATGCGGACCAGCGGCAGCTCCTCCGCCACCTGCAGGATCAGCTGCGGCTGGTAGGAGACGGCGATGTCGGCGCCGCCGGCCGCCACCAGCTTCGGCGGGTCGTTGGGGTCGGCCGGGGCGGTCAGGGTGACCTCAAGCCCGGCATCCTTGAAGAAACCCTTCTCCTGCGCCACCACCAGCGGGGCGTGGTCCGGGTTGACGAACCAGTCCAGCATCACGGACAGCTTGTCCTGGGCCAGCGCGGGAAGCGAGGTCATCAGGCCGGCGGCGATCAGGCCGGCGGTGAAAAGATGCTTCATCGGGTGTCTCTCCCCCTTCAAGGGTTGGCGTCTTCGGCAGGTTGGGTATCGGGTTGCCAGGGCAGGGCACGGCGGGCCAGCGCATCGACGGCGGCGTACAGCGTCACCGCGAACAGCCCCAGCACCAGCACGGCGGCGAACAGAAGATCGATCTGCATGCGGGCATTGGCGTGCAGCATCAGGTAGCCAAGTCCGGAGGACGACCCCACCCATTCGCCGATCACCGCCCCGATGGGCGCCACCGCGGCGGCCACCCTTACGCCGGACCAGAAGGCGGGCAGGGCGGCCGGCAGGCGGATGCTCCACAGGATCGCGGCGGGCGAGGCGCCCATGGTGCGGGCAAGGTCGAGCCAGCCGGGATCGGTGCGCCGCAGCCCGTCGAACAGCGCGGTCGTTACCGGGAAATAGATGACCAGCACCGCCATGGCGATCTTGGACGCCATGCCATAGCCGAGCCACAGCACCAGCAGCGGCGCCAGTGCGAAGACCGGGATGGCCTGGCTGACCAGAAGCAGCGGCATCAGCCAGCGCCGTGCCGTGCGGAACCGCGCGAGCAGCAAAGCGCTGACCCCGCCCAGCGCCACGCCGGCCACCAGCCCGATCAGAATTTCGGCCAGCGTGGTCAGGCCATGGGTCAGCAGCAGAGGGGCCTGCCGCTGCATGGCGTCCGCCACCGCCAGCGGACCGGGCAGCAGGTAGCGCGGCAGCCCGGTGGCCCAGACCAGCGCCTGCCAGCCGGCGACCAGCACCAGCAGGGTGATCGCGCCGCGCAGTAGCGCCTTCATTCCGCCAGCCTCCGCAACAGTTCGGCCTGATGCGCCAGCAGGTCCGGATCGTCGACCCGGCGCGGCACCGGGCCGGAGGGCTCCAGCGCCGGCCCCATGATGGCCGGCCGGCCGGTCATCACATGCAGGCGGTCGCCGATACGCAGCGCCTCCAGCGGGTCGTGGGTGACCATCAGGACGGTGCGGCCGGCCAGCGTCTCCGCCGCCGTTTCCTGCAAGCGCAACCGGGTGATGGCGTCGAGCGCGGAGAAGGGCTCGTCCATCAGGACCAGCGGCTTGTCCTCCATCAGGGTGCGGGCCAACGCCACGCGCTGCTTCTGCCCACCGGACAGGGCGGCGGGACGGTCGCGCTCGCGCCCCGCCAAACCGACGCGATCCAGCAGCGCGCGGGCCTGCTCCACCCGCGCCGGATCGGGACGGCGGTGGCGCAGCCGGTCGCCGAGCAGCACATTGTCGAGAACGGTCAGCCAGGGCAGCAGCAGGTCCTGCTGCGCCATGTAGGCGATCCGGCCGGCCAACGGCCGCCGGTCGCCGGTGACCACCTCGGTCGGCGGCTCCGGCTCGGCCAAACCTGCAAGGATGCGCAGGAGCGTGGTCTTGCCGACGCCGCTCGGCCCCAGCAGGCAGGTGGTCCGCCCGGCCGGCAGCTCCAGCGTCAGGTCGGAGAACAGGAGCGTGCCGCCATAGGTCAGCCGCGCGCGCGCGATGGTCACCGAAAGCGGCGTCATCGCAGGCACGCGGGCATGCATCGTGGAGTGGCGGAGATGGAAAGGGTGCGGTCCCGCATCACTGATCCCTACGCCGGCATGAACCGGATCAGGTTCCAGGGGTCGTCCCGCAACAGGACCTCTCAGCCGCCCATCGGCTCCCCCCAGTGAAGGCGGCGACTATAGGCGCGGACGATCCGTGACCGCAAGCATTGCCGGATGCCGCTTCCAGCATGCGGAAGCGGGCGGCTTGACCGCACCGCCGCGGCGCCTAGTTTCTGACGGGCATCGAGGAGTGCCCGTCCTGACCACGCCCTTTCGCACACCGCTGTTCATCGGCGGGGAAATCTACCGCGGCTCGACCTATGGGCCGAAGCATCCGCTGGCGATTCCACGCGTGTCGACCGCCATCGACCTCAGCCGCGCCATGGGCTGGCTGCCGGACGAGGTCTATCTCGACACCCATGTGGCGAGCGAACGCGAACTGGCGCGCTTCCATACCGCCGACTACATCGCCGCGCTGAAGCGGGCGGAGGCCGAGCAGCGGGTCGACGAGGCGACCGCCACCCGCCACAATCTCGGCAAGCTGGAAAATCCCGTCTTCGCCGAGATGTACCGGCGGCCGGCCCATAGCAGCGGATCGGCGTTGCAGGCGGCCAGGATTCTCGGCGACCGGCCGGCCGGTCTTGTCTATGCGCCGGCCGCCGGGACGCATCATGCGCGGCGCGACCGGGCCAGCGGCTTCTGCTATTTCAACGCGCCGGTTCTCGGCATTCTGGAACTGATCGACCATGGGCTGGAGCGGGTCCTCTATGTCGATCTCGACGCCCATCATGGCGACGGGGTGGAGGAGGCCTTCGCCGACGACGACCGGGTGCTGACTGTGTCGATCCATGAGGATGGGCGCTGGCCCTACACCGGCAAGGCGGAGGAACGCGCCGGCGGCATGGCCCGCAATCTGCCGGTGCCACCGGGCTTCAACGACAGCGAGATGGAGCATGTGATGGAGGCGGCGGTCCTGCCGCTGGCCCGTGCCTTCCGTCCGCAGGCGATGGTGATCCAGACCGGTGCCGATGCCTTGGCCGAGGATCCGTTGAGCCGGCTGGAGTTGTCCAACCGCGCGCTGTGGGATGCTGTGGCGGCGCTGCTTCCGCTGGCGCCGCGGGTTCTGGTGGTCGGCGGCGGCGGCTATAATCCCTGGTCGGTCGGGCGTTGCTGGGCCGGGATCTGGGCGGTGATGAACGGCATCGATCCCGCCGTGCGGCCGACGGCGGAGGCGGTGGCGGTGCTGCGCGCCCTGACCTGGAACCGCGCCGCCGGCCGCAATCCGCCGGACCATTGGTTCACCACGCTCGGCGACGAGCGGCGTCCCGGACCGGTGCGGGACGCGGTGAAGCGGGTGGCTGAGACTGCCATGTCCTGAAGGATGGCGCTGTCCTGACCCACAGCCGGCCGACT
This sequence comes from Azospirillum sp. 11R-A, assembly GCF_049472615.1. Classification (NCBI taxonomy): domain Bacteria; kingdom Pseudomonadati; phylum Pseudomonadota; class Alphaproteobacteria; order Rhodospirillales; family Azospirillaceae; genus Azospirillum; species Azospirillum sp. 11R-A. Next base: position 113,844 of record NZ_JBCEBL010000010.1, read on the forward strand.
CATTCCGACGAATTTCGAACCAACCTGTGACGATTCGTTGACGGGGTCGGATTGTTCGTTGATTCTCTTTTTTACTGCGCCGGTGCAGCTTCCGCGTCGGGTGATGCGGGCTTCGGCAGGATTCGCGGGCAGGATTTGCGGTAGGAGGACGGCCGGGCGGATGTCGAACACGACGCTGTTCCTGATCGCCATCGTCATCATCATGCTGGCTGCCGTCCCGGTCGCCATGATGCTGAAGGATTTCCTGCCGAACATCATGGAAAAGAGCAGCGGCCTGGATCAGGTCGAGAACCGCATCTACGTCCTGCATGCCGAGGCGCAGGACCTTCAAAACCGGGTGAACCATCTGGTCCAGCGCCGGAACAGCCAGTCTTCCGACCGCAACCGGCTGGAAAGCGATATCCGCAAGGCGGAAAAGCAGGTCCGGGACCTCTCGGACCAGCCGCCGATGTTCGTGCATGAGGTCGGCGACCCGCAGGCCGGGCTGATGAAATTCGTCGCGACGGTGACGCAGGAGAAGGCGTCTGCCGCTGCCCGCGCCGCCGGTGAGCGGGCGCAAGTCAACCCCATCTGGCGCTGCACGAACGTGGCCGAGGTCTGGGCGTCCAGCTTCGACGAGGCCAAGCAGATGTGCGATGTGGCCTTCCCGTTCAAAATGGGTTTCCAGAAGACGTTCATGCGTGGCGATGCGCGGGCCGGAGGCAAGGCCGCCGGCAAGGGCGTGCCGACGCCGCCCGCCACCGCCCGGGCGAAGGTGGGCGGCGTCACATGATGATCAACTTCATCATCGTCCTGGCCATCGTCGCCATCGGTGCCTGGCTCGGCAACATCCTGATGAGCGTCGAGCAGAGGGTGTCGCAGGCGCGCCAGCGCGTCCGCGGCGTCCGCAACAACCTCGACAAGCTGGATGCCACCATCCACCGCCTGCATCGGGAGGAGGAGACCCTCCATGCCGAAATCGAGGAACTGACCCGGGAGATGGTGGAGCTGCGCAAGAAGCAGACGGAGGTGCAACAGCGCCTGACCGAAGCGCAGTCGAAGCGTCGTCCGCAGATCCTGATCCTGACCGACCGGCGCAATCCCGGCGACAAGGAATGGCTGGTCACCGTGGTGAACCAGCAGATCGGCGAGATCGATGCTGCCCACCCTCTGGCCGTCGAATGGGCACGGGGGCGCCAGTATCTCGTCTGGGCGGAGTCGGACCGCGAGGCCGGCGAACGTGCCAACCGCCGCTTCAGCGCCCGGCCCGGCTATCAGGTGCGGTCGGTGGCCCCGGTGAAGGAAGATCTCTACAGCGCCAGCCCGGCCCAAAGCGCCGCGTAGAAGAGCGCCCCGCAGATATCAAAAAGCCCCTCTTCCGCCGGGGAAGAAGGGCTTTTCGTGAAGGTCCGTCTCAGCTCGTTCCCAGGCTTCAGCGCGCCTTCGCGGTGGCCGGGGTCTGGCGGAAGGCGTCGTGCAGGTAGGGCGACAGCGACTGGCGCATGTTGCGCAGCCATTCGTGGATGATGATCAGCGAACGGGAGGCGACTGGCGGGGTCATGCCCAGCTTCACCAGATCCTCGCGGGTCATCGTCGCCACCTGATCCAGCCGGTGGCCGGTCAGGCGCGCCCAGGCCGGGGCGGTGCAGGGCTGCATGGAGATGACCTGCAGGCCCTCGCGCTCCACCATCTCCGCCTTGCGGCGAGCATACTGGCTGTCCTCCAGCTGGGAGAACGGGCCGGAGAAGCCGTTTTCCACCAGGACGCGCTTGGCCTTCGGGGCGATGGTCGCCACCCGCTCCAGCGTCGTCATGCCGGTGGACAGCGAGGCGAGATCGACGGTCACCGGGACCATGAAGGTCAACCGTTCGCCTTCGCCGACGTAATAGTCGAAGCCCGACACCTCGGCCCAGTTGAAGAACCACTGCGAGATGTTGCCGCCGAAGTCATACAGACGGCCGCCGCGCTGCAATTCCGGCCCGATCAGGTCCCAGAACTCGTAGAAGCCGTCACCCGAGCCCATCATGTTCATGAAGTCCTGGGTGATGCGGCGGTGTTCGACCACGTCCGGGCCGAACAGGCGGGCGAGACGCTCGTTCACCTCGTACTCGACGACCTTCAGCTGCAGGCCTTCCAGCATGGCGGTCGCCATCAGGTGATGGGACAGCAGCGTCTTGCCGACGCCGCCGCGGTCATTGAGGACGAAGATCGTGCCCAGCATGCGATCGCCTTTCCAGTATGCGTTTGTTGAGTCGTCTTGGGTCATCGTGGCAGGCATCGGTGGGAATACAGGAGAGCCGGTGCCCCGCGCAACCGCCGTGGACGTCCGATGGGAAGCCGGCTGCGGTTCCGGCCTAGTCATTGCGGGTTCGGGAGGCGTTTCATCCTCCCCGGTTCCAGTCTCGTCCTCTGCCGGCCGGTCTTCGGCAACGGCGGTCGCCGGTGCGAGCAGGTCCAGGGCAGGGGAGGCGGGTTGTGAAGGTTCCTCGACGGCTTTCGGGGCCGGTTCGCCCTCTTCGGGCGCGGGCTCTTGCGTCAGCGGCTCTTCCGCGACGGCGTTCGCCTGGGCATCCTCGCCATCAAGCCCGCCATCAAGCCCGGTCGTCTCGGTCAGCAGTTCCACATCGGAGTTGGGAGCCTCCGTTACGGGCTCGACAACGGAGTCGCGCCCGTCGTCCTTCTCGCCGTCCTTCTCGTGGCCGCCCTCATCCGCATCTTCGGCCTCTTCCTTCATCAGGCCGGCGGACAGGGCGGCTTCATGGACGGCGGCCAGGGTCTCGGCAGGAAGGGCTGCGGCGCCATGGTCGCCGGCGGCCTCGCCACGCCCTTCGTTTCCGACGAGGAAGAAGGCAGAGCGCAAGGTAACGGGCGAGATCGGCTGGTTGTCGCGGGCAGCCACCCCCAGTTTGGCCAGCAGATCGGAGATCTCGGCCCAGGACAGGCCGCGCTCGCGCATCAGCCCGATATCGGCATAGCTTTCGCGCACCGCCTGCATGGCGCTGCGGTTGCCAGCCGGGCGATCGGCAAGGAGCCGTTCAAGTTCCGAGCGGTCGATCGACACCGTATGGGATTCCGGCAAGATGAAATGGCGACGGGGAAGCGCCTGGATGTTGGATCGCAAGGAATCCATTCCCCTGGGGCCGAAAAAATAGTACAAGCGGCCATCACGCGCAAACGGTTTCCAAACGACATCAACGGCGCTAAACAGTGTTGCCCAATCGGGAACCCATCGGTGACGCCGGGCAACTTCGCCGACGCTCCGGCAAATGGCGCCATGACGTTGGCTTTTGGAACCACCCGTCGGTTGCGCGGGTTGCCATAAGGATGGACGCCGCCGTTTCCGGCGGATCGGACGTCTTCATCGGGCTGGGCTTGGAACCGGGGTAAGGCCAGGATGCCTCACGATTTTGGTTCGTCACGCGACCGGCGATCCGCACCCGTGCCGGGGGCGGGCATCGGCTTTCACGAGTTGCGGCAGGCGTGCGAAATCTCCGCATTGCGCGAGGATGTGGAGCGGCTGGCCCACGAGGCCGGCGCCCTGCGTGATGGCGTGGAGCAGGCCGTGGAGACGGTGCGCGACCGTTTTGCCGCGCTCACCGCCGAGGAAATGGCCGACCCGATGGTGCTGGCGCCGTTGCTGCAATTGGCGGTCACCACCCTGCTGGAAATTCGCGAGCAGGCACGGCAGTTGAACACCCAGACCGGCCCGCTGTCGGATGACGAGCGTCCGTCCTGGTTGGGAGCCGCCGACGCTCCCCGCCTGCGACAGCCTGCCGCAATGGCCTGGGGAGTGCCGGACGATGACGGCACGTCCGATGGCTGGGGCGACGACGATGGGCTGGAGCGGAGCGACGAACCGCTTCAGGCCGACAGCGCGCCGCCACGTCCGGCCGACTTGCCGGCCCGACCGTCCCAACCGGCCCTGGCCCCGCCGGCTTCGCAAGCGTCTCCCTCTCCCGGCCCCCTGGCACCGGCCCTGTCGCAGATTGCGGCGGCAAATCCATCCAGCCCAGCCTCTCCGTCATCGGCTCCGGCGTCCGCCCGAACCGCCGAGGGGCAGGCGTCCTGGCTTGTCAGCGAACCGGCGCCACCGCCGCCGCCATCCCGTGCGGCGACGGTACGGGCCACCGCCAGTGCTGGTCCAAGACCCAAGGGTGGAATCGACTGGCTGGGACCGGCCGGACGCTGACATCGGCAAAAACTGGATTTGGTGGACAGACGTCAAAAACGCTGCGACTCGCGGCGCCCGCACCCCTTTTGCGCCCGACGCAAAAGGTCAGATTCTGAACGATTGAGCTTGCAAATTCGGGGAGGTTCTAGTACAAACGGCGTATCGGTAAATGAAATTTTACCAAGATTCGCCGCATACCGCTCAACAGTTGCAACGTCCGAGGTCGGTCGCATGCTCCGGATCGACGCCATCGCCAAGCAGCATCTGCCCCATCGCACCCGTACGCCAGGGCAGCCGTTGCGCGTCATTCTGGTGGAGCATGACCCCGGCATCGCCGACGCCCTGTCGGTGGTGATGGCGGATCTGGGGCACACCGTCTGCGGCATTGCCCGGACAGAGTGTGAGGCGGTCGATCTGGCGCTGCGCGAACGTCCGGATCTGGCAATGACCGATGCGCATCTCGGCGGCGGAGACGGCATCGCGGTGGCACGCCGGCTGAACCTGGACCACGGACTGCGGTCCATCTTCCTGTCGGGCAACAGCGACCACGGCACCATGGCGCGCATCACCGAAACCTATCCGCTGGGCGTGGTGCACAGGCCCTTTTCGCATGCACAGCTGAAGATCGCCCTGGATCTGGCGGCGCGCCGCCTGCGCTGATCCCAGCGCCGATTGACGGGTTTCCAGCACTAAGCCGAAGGATTCGGTTTTCCCGCGCCTGTTCCTCTGCTATATTTGTTCATGGAGTGTTCTGGTTCGGGGCGGCAGGGCGAGTGCGCCGGTCCGAACATGGCCGGAGCATTTCCGACGGCGGTTGACCGGCGTCGGTCCCTCGTGCTTCGTTGCGCGGGACCGGGGGGATGGTCGCCATTGAACAGCCGGCCCTGCGAATGGGAACCCTCGGCATCTGGATGCCTCCGCCGGGCATCCTGACGGGTCGGCATGGATGCTGGGACACTCGCGCTTAGGAGCAACGAGCGATGAATGTTTGGACGTTTACGGGACGCCTGGGCGCGGACGGCGAATTGCGCACGACCCAGAGCGGCGAGAAGGTGCTGGGTTTCCGCGTCGCCAACGATGTCGGTTTTGGCGAGCGCAAGACGACTCAATGGGTCGATTGCTCGATCTGGGGCCGCCGCGCCGAGTCGCTCGCTCAGCACCTGACCAAGGGCAAGAGCGTCGTCGTTTCGGGCGAAGTGACCCTGCGCGAGTATGAGAAGCGTGACGGCACCCGCGGCGCCGGCCTGTCGGTGCGCGTGGCCGAAATCGACTTTACCGGCGGCGCCCGTGAAGAGGGTGGCGGCGGAAGCTTCGGCGGCGGCGGCGGCGGCTACGAATCGCGTGGCGGCGGAAGCGGCGGCGGCTATGGCGGTGGCAGCGGTGGTGGTGGCAACTACGGCGGCGGCTCTTCGGGCGGCAACCGTGGCGGCGGTGGCGCTCCGCCCCGTCACGAGGATCTCGACGACGAGATCCCGTTCTGACGCAATTTGCCAAAGCGGTGCGTTCCATCGGCCGGATGCCAGTCATCCGGCCGATTTCTTTTTCAGTGTCCGGTAAATCAACCCGCCAGCATCGCGCGCAGGCGCGGGGCCATATGGTCCAGAAAGGCTCGGACACGGCGTGGCGCACGGTCGCGGCCGGTATAGACGGCGTGGATTTCCTCGGTATCGACCAGCGTGTCGTCCAGCACCGCGACCAGCCGCCCTTCACGCAAATCGTCGCGGACGTGGTATTCGGCCAGCCGCGCCAGCCCCAGCCCCAGCAGCGCCATGTGGCGAACCGTCTCGCCATTGTTGGCCAGGATGCGTGTCGGCACTTCGCGGTCCACCAGCCGTCCGCCGGACTTCAGCGGCCAGACCGCGGCGGCACGGCGGAAATTGAAGCCCAGACAGTCATGCGCCTCCAGATCCGCGGCGGTCGTCGGCACGCCTTTGCGGTCCAGATAGGCGGGGGAGGCGACGATCCTCCGCCGGACGACGCCCAACCGCTGGGCCAGCAGCGCCGAATCGCTCAAGGGCCCGGCACGGAAGGCGACATCGACACGGGCGGCATAGAGGTCCACCACCTCGTCGGTCATCGTCACGTCCATCGTGATGCCGGGATGGTCACGCAGGAACTCAGGCAGCAGCGGCAGCAGGCAATGCTGGCCGAACGGCACCGAGGCGTTTGCGCGGATCAGGCCAGTCGGCGCGCGGGCGCCGCCGGCAATCTCCGCATCCAGCGCGTCCAACTCTCCCAGCAGCGCCTGTGCCCGTTCCCGATACAGCTCTCCCTCGGCGGTCAGGCGCAGCTTCCTGGTGGAGCGTTCGACCAGACGCACACCCAGCCGTTCCTCCAGCCGACCGACCAGCTTCGCCGTGGATGACGGTGTCATGCCGACATCGCGCCCGGCGGCGCTGAAGCTGCCCTGGACGGCAACCCGCAGGAAAACCCGCATTTCCCAGGCGCGCGGATCGCTCATTCCGGCATCTCCATCCTTACCTTGTCCCTGAATGACAAAATCATGCGAACTGGGCTGGTATTCCCGTTCCTGACCTTATGGCGCACATCGTCTCCCCAGCACAGTCCTTCTTGGAATGGAGACCTTGGAAATGCCACTTGCACTGCTGGCGCTGGCGATCAGCGCCTATGCGATCGGGACGACGGAGTTCGTGATCGTCGGCCTGCTCCCCACCGTAGCGAGCGACCTGGACGTCAGCCTGCCGCTGGCCGGCATGGTGGTCAGCGTCTATGCGCTGGGCGTCACGTTCGGCGCGCCGATTCTGACCGCGCTGACCGGCCGGGTGCCGCGCAAGCCGCTGCTGCTCGGACTGATGGGCGTGTTCGTCGCCGGCAACCTGCTGGCCGGCATCAGCCCCAATTACGAGACGCTGCTGGTGGCGCGGGTGCTGAGCGCCTTCGCCCATGGCGTCTTCTTCTCGGTCGGTTCGACCATCGCCGCCGATCTGGTGCCGGAAGACCGGCGCGCCTCGGCCATCGCCATGATGTTCTCCGGCCTGACCATCGCCATCGTCACCGGCGTGCCGCTGGGCACCTGGATCGGCCAGACCTTCGGCTGGCGCGCCACCTTCCTGGCGGTGTCGGCGCTGGGCGTCGTCGGCGGGCTGGGCGTCGCGGCGCTGGTGCCGGCACGGCTCAGCCAGCCGCCGGCCGCCGGTCTGGGCACGCAGCTGGGCGTCCTGGCGAAGCCGCGGCTTCTGCTGGCCTTCGCCATCACCGCACTCGGCTATGGCGGCACCTTCGTCGCCTTCACCTTCCTGGCGCCGATCCTTGAGACGATCACCGGCTTCTCGAACTCGACCGTCAGCCTCGTGCTGATTCTGTACGGTGCCGCCATCGCGGTCGGCAATGTCGTCGGCGGCCGGCTCGCCAACCGCCGGCCGGTTCGGGCGCTGGCCTGGCTGTTCGCCTTGCAGGCGCTGGTTCTGATCGTCTTCACCTTCACCGCGGACGCCAAGGTTCCGGCGCTGGTCACGCTGGCCGGCATGGGGGCGCTGGCCTTCGCCAATGTCCCGGGCCTTCAGCTTTATGTCGTCCAGCTGGCGCAGCGTCACGCGCCGGAAGCGGTCGATGTGGCGTCGGCGTTGAACATCGCCGCCTTCAACCTGGGCATCGCGGCGGGCGCCTTCTTCGGTGGGCAGGTTGTTTCCTCCCCGCTCGGTCTCGGCGCCACGCCGTGGGTCGGTGGCCTGTTCGTTCTGGGCGGTCTCGTCCTGACGCTGGCGAGCGGCGCGCTCGACAGGCGGGAGACCGACCGCCGGACGACTGTTCCGGCGGCCTGCTGAACCGGCCTGTCAAACCGGGTCCGCCTCCAGCGTCAGCGTGTCGAGCAGGAAGCTGCCGTCTTCGGTGATGTCGAAATGGGTGCGGACCTCCGCCGCCGCACTGCGCTGGAGCGAGCGGATGGCCTGGGCATGGAGGTCCGGGGTGCGGGTGCGGGCGGTCCACACCGGGAACTCCATGCGCAAACGACGCGGCGTCAGGGACCGGACAGCGAAGCCCGCCCGTGCCAATGCCGCCATCCATTCAGCCGCCGTATAGTTGCGGACATGCGACGGGTCGCGCAGCACCTCGACCACCTGCAGGTGGGTGTCCAGCACGGCGGCAGCCGGTGCGATACAGTCGATGAAGACCGCAATCCCGCCCGGTGCCAGCACCCGCCGCGCTTCCCGCAGTCCGGCCTCGAAATCACGCCAATGATGGGCGGTGAAGCGGCAGAGCACGACGTCGAACCGGCCATCCTCGAAGGGCAGCCGTTCGGCGGGCGCCTGCCGGGTGGCGATGTTGGACAGGCCGCGCTCCGCGGCGGTGCGGGCGACCACCTCCAGCATCTCCGGCGTCAGGTCGACGGCCACGACCTCCGCCACATGGGGAGCGGCGCGGTAGCTGACATGGCCGCCGCCGCAGCCCAGATCCAGAACCCGCGCGTTCGACCGGCCACGCAGGACCAGCTCGATCTGGTCCAGGTCGGCACCGCCGGCATGGACGGCACTGGACACATAGGCATCGGCCCGCGGGCCGTAATTCTCGGCGACGACGCCATGGTGAGTCCGGGTCATGGGGGGCTTCCTTGCAGTTGGCTGGCTGATGTGGCGAGCGTCGCGCCATTCGTAACCGGGTACAAGGCATGTGGTTATCCTGGTATAAGCACTGCCACCATGATCCGCACACCCACCTCCACCGGTCAGGCCCCCGTCGATCCAACGGCCGACCGCCGCCGCTTGCTCGCCTCCTTCCTGCGGCGCCACCGCGAACGGATCGCTCCGGCAGAGGCCGGTGTTCGAACCGGTTCCGCCCGCCGTAGAACGCCCGGCCTGAGGCGGGAGGAACTGGCGCAACTCTGCGGCATCAGTCCGACCTGGTACACGTGGCTCGAACAGGGCCGCGACGTTTCGGTTTCTCCCGCGGCATTGGCGCGCCTGTCGAATGCGCTGCACCTGACCCCGGCTGAGCGGGCCTATCTGTTCGAACTAACCCGCAAGCGCGACCCGGACATGCCGGCAGCGGGGCAGGCGGACGGCCCTCCGCCGTCGCTGCTTGCGGCGCTGGCGGCGATGACAGCGCCAGCCTATCTCCTCGACCGGTGCTGGAGCGCCGTCGGCTGGAATCCTCGGGCGGAGCGGCTTTTTTCCGGTTGGCTGGCCGGCGCCGAAACCAATCTGCTGCGCTATGTCTTCCTCGATCCGTCGGCCCGCGATTTCATTCAGGATTGGGAGAATCGCGGCCGCCGGCTGCTGGCGGAGTTTCGTGCCGAAACGGCCCGGCACCCGGACGACCCGACGCTTCGCCAACTGGTCGACGAACTGCGGCAGGCCAGCCCCCTGTTCGCCCGGCTGTGGGAGGACCAGGGTGTTCTGGAGCGTGAAGGCGGCCTGCGCCGATTCAATCATCCATTGGATGGCGCCCTGACGTTGGAGCAGGTGACCCTGCGTCCGGGCGACCGGTCCGTTTTCACCTTGGTCATGCTGGTCGAGCCAGCTGCGAACGAGGTCGCGGAGATCCAAGGGTAAGGCTGCCGATCCGGCTGCCCTTCGCCGTTTGGCACCTGATCACTGGCGGTCAGGGAGCACGGCTCGTAATTTTCTGCCGCAAACCATTGCAGGAAAATGCAATTGCGTGTTTTTCATACCCTGAGGTTGTGCTACTCTAATGCCGTTTTCGTTCAGCTTGAGCGATCTTAAAAGCGTCATACGAATAACACGCGTCGAGCTGAAAACGAACGCAACAAAAATCAGGGGAAGGCCTATGGCGCGCTTTATTGCGGGTGGTTCAACCGGGGTTAACACCGACAATATCTATATTGCCGATCTTCTGTATGCGCAGATATCCGGTGCAAACAGCACCTTTATTTCGGCAAGCTACGGTGGCGGTGCAGTCACCGAGTTTTATGGAAATTTCGCATACAATTCGACGGGCACCAATGTTGTGGGCGGAACGATTTCTGCCATACGCTCGCTGTCGAATGGCAGGCCGACCTACACCGTCGAAAACCTGTCGGTTCCCGCGACCACCTTCCTCGCGTGGCTGTCCAGTGGCGCAAGCAGCAGCGCACGGTCCTCGATCCTGTCAGGTTCGGACACGATGTTCGGGTCGGATTTCAACGATACAATTCGGGGATATGCCGGAAACGATACGATTCTGGGTGGCGGCGGATCGGACCTTCTGGATGGCGGCTACGGGAACAACGTTATCGACGGTGGTGACGGCGTCGATACCGTCCAACGTGATAGGAGCACGTATTGGAATACCGCCTTCAGCTATGGCGGGTCCGTCTATGTTTATGACTCGAATGGTTACGATCAGTTGATCGGGGTCGAATACATCCGCTTCGAGGATCGTACGGTTGCAACCTCAAGCGTTGCTGCACTGGATCCGCTGTCTTATCTGGCAGCGAATCCCGATCTGGCCGCCGCGTTCGGCGGAAACACCGCGCCGGTGTTGAGCCATTATCTGAGCGCCGGCATCCGCGAACACCGGTCGACGACCTTCGATGCCGCGGGCTATCTTGCGGCTAATCCCGATCTGGCCGCCGCGTTCGGTGCGAACACTGTTGCCGCCACCCAGCATTATATCAATGCCGGACGTCTGGAAGGACGCAGCACCAGCTTCAATGCAATGAGCTACATCGCCGCCAATCCCGATCTTATCCAGGCGTTCGGAGCGGATAAGAGTGCTGCAGCGCTCCACTATGCCACCACTGGGCGGCTTGAGGGCAGGTCGACGACTTTCAATGCGTCCGCCTATCTTGCGCGCTACCCGGACCTTCGCGGGATGTACGGCACCAGCGAACTGGGGGCTGCGACGCATTATGTGACATCGGGGTATCGCGAGGGACGGTCTGCCGCTCCGCTGACGACATCCACCAGCCGTTCCGCGCAGTTCCTGGCATCCGAACAGGCTTCGGCTTCACTGGCCGCCGCTCTTTAACACATGAATGGCTCGGGACACCCGCAAGGCAAGTGCTCCCGAGCCATCCGCCTCCGGTCTCGGCGCCCCGGTACAGTGCCGATCTCGGAAGGGGTTGGTACTGTACCGGCTGCCAAAAACGCGAAAACCCGCCGAAGGGCGGGTTGGAAGTCTGCTGTATCAGCAATTGGAAAATTGGCTGGGGCGGCAGGATTCGAACCTGCGGATGGCGGTACCAAAAACCGCTGCCTTACCACTTGGCGACGCCCCAACCGGCGCGGCGATCTCTCGTATCGCCGGAAGGAGCGGCACCATAATCGGAAGACCGGCCGAACGCAACAGGCTGTTTTCAGAAAATTTTCTCAGGCTATCGGCCCTCCCCGAGGCTGCTCAGCGGCCCTCCCGGCGCCATGCCATCAGCAGCCCGCCCAGCACCAGGGCCAGCACCGCACCAACCGGCAGCAGCGGCACGTCTGTCACGCCGGTGACAGTATAGTCGCCGTTGGCGCGCAGGCCGATCCAGCCGGAGCCGGTCTGGCTGCGGTCGGGCTGGGTGCGGCGCACATCGATGCCGGGATTCGGGCCGCTGTCGGTGTCGGTCACCCAGTGGATGCCGCCGCCGGTCGCCTCCGCCACCGGCTGCATGCGGTCGCCGGTGGACCTCACGTCAGCCAGTTCCGGCGTGTTCACGGCACCAACCACCGCCAGCGTCGTCCGCTCCCCATCGGAGATGCGGTAGATGCCGGGGGCCGCGGCGGTCACGGTGGCGATGGCCCGGCCGGTGCGGTCGTCGGTCAACTGAAGCGTGCTGGTCCGGTCGGACGGATCGGTGATGGTGACGGAGCGCGGGTCGGGCGTCAGGGACCGGCGTTCGACCGTGATGCGGTTGCCGTCCACATGGGCGCGCAGGTCGTTCTCCTCCAGCTCCGGCTCCTTCATCAGCCAGTGAGCGAGGCGGCGCAGAAGCTCCGCCTGCGGACCGCCGCCTTCGAAGCCGCGGCTCCACAGCCAGATCTGGTCGGAGGCGAGCTGCGCCACCCGGCCCTTGCCGACGCGGTCCAGCACCAGAAGCGGGCGGTTGCCGGCACCCTGCATCACCACGGTGCCGCTGTTGGGCGTCACATCCACCTGATGGAACCAACGGCCCCAGCTCGGTGCCGCGTCCAGCCGGTCGCCGGGCAGTCCGGCGGTCACCGGATGGCGGCGGCCGACATCGGTCACGGTCGGCAGGAACGGGCTGTCCACCGTCTGGCCGCTGGGCGCCGCCGGCAGGATCGATCCCAGCGGCGTGCGGTACAGCGACAGCGGCCCGGCATAGCCCTGGCCGGAGGTTTCCAGCAGGGCGCCGCCCTTGCGGACATAATCGGCGATATTCTCCAGATACATCTGCGGCAGCACGCCACGGCGGCGGTAGCGGTCGAAGATGATCAGGTCGAACTCGTCCAGCTTCACCTCGAACAGCTCGCGGATCGGGAAGGCGATCAACGACAGCTCGCGGATCGGCGTGCCGTCCTGCTTCTCCGGCGGTCGCAGGATGGTGAAATGGACCAGATCCACCGCCGGATCGGCCTTCAGCAGGTTGCGCCACGTGCGCTCGCCGGCATGGGGTTCGCCGGAAACCAGCAGCACGCGCAGCCGGTCGCGCACGCCGTTCACCACCACCGCTGCGCGGTTGTTGGCGAGGGTCAACTCCTGCTTCGCCGGCTCGACTTCCAGTTCCAGCACGTTCTGGCCGCCATGGGTGATCGGCAGGTCGACGCGAACGTCGCGGCCGACCGGCACGCGGATGGTGCTGGGGCCGCCGCCGTCCTGGCGCAGGGTCACCGCGGCGTCGGCGGACTGGCGGCCGGGCATGTCGTCGACGCGGATGGTCAACTCGACCGGCTTGCCGACAAGGCCGTAGTTCGGCGCCTGCACGATGGCGATGCGGCGGTCGCCCTCGTCGCGGTCGCCGGTCAGCAGCGTGTGGATCGGGCCGATGTCGGCCAGCTTGCCAGGCACCTGCGGAACGTCATGCACCTGACCGTCGGTGATGAAGACGGCACCGGCCATGCGGCGGTGCGGCACATCGGCCATCGCACGGTTCAGCGCATCGAACAGATGGGTCTCGTTGATGGTGCCGCCGGTCTCGCCGCCCTCGGCGCTGCGGACGACGCGCACCTCCAGGTCGTTGAAGCGCTTCAGCCGCTCGGTCAGCTGTTCCGCCGCACGCTCGGTGCGGGCGCGGCGGTCGCCGATCGCCTGGCTCGGCGAATCGTCGATCACCACGATGGCGACGTCCTTGATCGGGTCGCGCTTCTCCTGGACCAGCGAGGGATTGATCAGCGCCAGGGCCAGCACTGCCACCGCCAACAGGCGCAGCCATGTGCCGCGCGCCCGGCGCGCTGCCGCGATCAGCACCACCAGCAAGGCGAAGCCGAAAAGTGCGCCCAGCACCGGCCAGGGCAGCAGGGGCGCCAGCGCCACGGAAAGTCCGGAGAACAGATCGACGGGCATCACTGGCCGAGCCTTTCCAGGATGGCGGGCACATGGACCTGATCGGCCTTGTAGTTGCCGGTCAGCGCGTACATCACGAGGTTGACGCCGAAGCGATAGGCGATCTCGCGCTGACGCTCGCCGCCGGGGATGACCGCGAACATCGGCTGGCCGTTGCGGCCGACCGCCCAGGCCGACGCCCAGTCGTTGCCGCCGATGACGACGGAGGACACGCCGTCATTCGCCGGCCCCTCCCGCGCTTCGATCCACAGCTGCCCGCCGGCGTAGCGACCGGGGAAGTCGGTCAGCAGGTAGAAGGACTTGCGCAGCACATGATCCTGCGGCACCGGGGCCAGCGGCGGGATGTCCAGCCCCTCCACCAGCCGTTGCAGAACGGCCGGACCGCCGCCGGGCGCCTGATCGCGGGTGTCGAACAGGATGGTGCCGCCGCTGCGCATATACTCGTTCACCCGCTGGCGCGCCTGATCGGACAGGGCTTTCTGCCGATCCGACACCGGCCAGTAGAGCAGGGGATAGAAGGCCAGCTCGTCCTGTTCGGGATCGACGCCGACCGCTCCGGCCGCTTCGACGGCGGTGCGCAGGCCGAGCACGCTGACCAGCCCCTCAAGCCCGGCGCGGGCGGTGTCGTCGACGCTGCTGTCGCCGGTCTGGACATAGGCGAGGTAGGTCTCCGCCGTCACCTTGACCGCCTTGTCCTGGTCGAGCGCGCGGGCGGGCTGCGGCGCTGAAGACAGCGCGAGTGCCAGCAGCAGGCCGGCCGCCGCCCCGCCAGCCCTACGCCGCAGAGCGGGCGGGCGCAGCAAGCCACGCAGGGCCAGCGCGATCAGCAGGTCGATGGACAGCAGGGCGAGGGCCGCCGACAGCAGCGACGGCTTCAGCGGAACCTCGCCGCGGCCGCCATAGCCGTCGCGGCCCACGCCGGCCGGCATCGGCGGCAGCGGGTCGATGGCGGTGACGGCAGCCGACAGGTTCAACGCGCGCCGGGCATCGTCGGTGCCGTAGAACCCCGGCGGATGGCGCGGTCCGATGACATCGGCGGCAGCATTGCCGGGGATGGGGAAGGCGGTGGGCGGCGGCGCAACCAGCCGGCCGGTGCCGTCCAGCACCTCGACCGGATCGAGCGAGGCGGTGGCTGCCGTTCCCGTCACGCCGCCGCTGAGCGCGACCAGCCGACGCAGCATGTCGACGAACAGGCCCGACAGCGGCAGGTTCGACCAGTCCGGGCTGGCGGTGGTGTGGACCAGCACGATCCAGCCGTCGCCGCGCTTCTGCGAAGTGACCAGCGGCGTGCCGTCGGCCAGCCTCGCCCAGGTGCGGTCGGCCAGATCCAGCGCGGGCTCGGCGAGCACCTGCCGGTTCACCTGGACATCGGGCGGGATGGTCAGCCCCTCGAAGGGCGATTTCGGCGGGAAGGGCTGGAGTTTTGCCGGCTCCGACCAGGACAATGCGCCGCCAAGCGCACGGTCGCCGATGCGCAGCCGCTCCGGCACCAGCGTGTCGGCATGCTGGGCCAGACGCGGGCCGGCGAAGCGGACCAGCACGCCACCCTTCTTCACCCAATCCTCGATGTCCTGAACCTCGGTCCCGGTCAGGGCGCCGATGTCGGACAGGATCAGCACGGCCAGATCGCGCTTCAGCAGATCCAGCGTCTCGCCGCGACGCACCTCGTTGTAGGGCGACAGCGCGCGTTCGAGATAATAGAGATCGGACAGCAGCGGCTGGCTTTCCCCTTCCGCCCGGCCGGACGCGAGACCGACGGGGCGGCGGCGCCAGCGCTCGTCCAGCAGGACGGTGGCGCCGGCGGTGGTATCGCCTTCGACCCGCAGGCTGGCGGCGTCGTTGCGCAGCTCGGTCGGCACGTCCAGCCGCACCTCCCGAACCTTCTGGCCCGGCTCGAAGCTGACGGTCTGGCGGGTCAGCAGCCGGCCGTCGGCAGCGGCGAGGCGGACGGTCACCGGCTCCGGTTTCGACGGGTCGGCGCGGACGACGCGGGCGGTCAGTGCCGTGCCCTCGCTGGAGGGCGGCAGCAGCAAATGAGGGGGATGCTCGGCGGAATCGTCGAGAACGTCGGCGGAGCCCAGCCGCTGCAATCCGGCGGCGAGAGCGGCGGCCTGTTTGTCGCCGACGCCGTCGCTGAGCCACACCGCATGGATGGAGCCGCGCCCGTTGGCCTGCGTGGCCACCGCCTTCAGGGCCTCCAGCGCCGCGGCACGGTCGGTCGGCCAGGGCAGGGGAACCATCGCCTGGGCCAGACGGCGGGCCTCGGGTGCCGGCAGGACGGCGCTTGCATGAATCTGTTGCCCGTCGGCGGCCGGGGCGGTGGGCAGCAGGATCACCGGCCGCTGCTGGCGGTCGGCCTGGGCGATCAGCTCGTCCATCGTGCGCTTGCGGGTCGGCCAGTCGCGCCCGGCCGCCCAGCCATTGTCGACCACCAGCAGCAACGGCCCGCCGCCGGGCAGTGCCGCCCGCGGGTTCAGCAACGGACCGGCCAGGGCCAGGATGATCAGCGCCGCCACGATCAGCCGCAGCAGCAGCAGCCACCACGGCGTCCGAGCCGGCGTCTCCTCCCGCGCGATCAGATCGCGCAGCAGGCGGATGGCGGGGAACTGGATAGCCCGTGGTGCCGGCGGTGTGACGCGCAGCAGCCACCATAGGACCGGCAGGGCAGCCAGTGCGGTCAAGACCCAGGGGGCGGCGAAGGCGATCGGTCCGAGACCCAGCATTGGCGCGTCTTCACGAGGGGGAGGGGCGAGAAGGGGTAGGCCGGCGCGTCACACCGCCTCCATCGCCATCGCACCCCAGAGGGTGAGCAGCGCGGATTGCGGCGAACGGTCGGTGCGATGAACGGCGAAACTCCAGCCGGCGGTGCGGGCAAGCGCCGCCAGCCCGTCCTGCTGCGCCTTCAGGCGCTCGCGGTAGGCGTCGCGGACGGCCTCGACACGGGGGACCAGCAGATTTTGTTCGCCCTCCAGGCCGTGGAAATCGATACGGCCGTCATAGGGCAGCGTTTCTTCGGCCGGATCGAGGATCTGGACCAGATGGCCGCGCAGGCCCCGCCCGGTGAGACCGGCAACGATGGCGTGGATTTCCGGCAGGGGGGACAGCAGGTCGCCGAACAGAACCGTCTGCGCATGGCGGGGCAGGGGTTCCACCCGCGGCAGCGGGTCGGGCGCGGCAGCGGCACGCGGGTCGGTCATCAGCCGGGCGATGCGGTCGATGGCGGTCTTGCCGTGGTCGGGACGCACGCCGCTGTTCAGCAGGGCGACCCGCTCGCCGCCGCGGGCCAGCAGCACGGCGGTGGCGAGCGTCAGCAGATCCGCCCGCTCCCGCTTGGTCGGCAGCCCGGCGACGGAACGGAAATCCATGGAGGCGGAGCGGTCGCGCCACAGCCAGACGCTCTGCGCCGCCTCCCATTCATTCTCGCGGACATAGACCGGCTGGGTCTTGGCCGACTGGCGCCAGTCGATCATCGACGGGGCGTCGCCCGGCTGGTAGCGGCGGAACTGCCAGAAGGTCTCGCCCAGCCCGACGCGGCGTCGCCCATGCACGCCCTGGGCGACGGTCGCCGCCACCCGCTCCGCCGCGACCAGAAGCGGAGGCAGGGTGGATGCCAGCTCCTCCGCACGATGCCGCGCCAGCAGGGTGTTCGACAGCTGACCCGGCGGCTGGCCTTTTTGCGGGGAGTTTGGGCTGCGCGGCATTGCGGCTCCGCTTCGAGGGGTCAGGCCAGGGGCGCGCAGAGGCGGTCGATGACGTCGTCAAGCGTCACCCCGTCGGCCCGCGCGGCAAAGTTCAGCGCCATGCGGTGTTTCAGGATCGGCTTGGCCAGCGCAACGACATCGTCCAGCGATGGCGACAGGCGGCCGTCCAGCACCGCACGGGCGCGGGCGGCGAGCATCAGCGACTGGCTGGCGCGCGGGCCGGGGCCCCAGGCGACATGCTGGCGCACCTCCATCAGCTCCGACGTCTCAGGCCGACCGCGGCGGACGAGGTCGAGGATGCCGTCCACCACCCCTTCACCGACCGGCACGCGGCGGACGAGGCGCTGTGCAGTCTGAAGATCGGCGGCGGACAGCACCGTCACCGCGCGCTCGTCGGTGGCCCCGGTGGTGGCGATCATCATCCGCCGTTCCGCCTCGCGGTCGGGATAATCGACGTCGATCTGCATCAGGAAGCGGTCGAGCTGGGCTTCCGGCAGCGGATAGGTGCCTTCCTGCTCCAGCGGATTCTGGGTCGCCAGCACGTGGAAGGGCTGGGGTAGGGGGTGGTACTGGCCGGCGACCGACACCCGGTGCTCCTGCATCGCCTGGAGCAGGGCCGACTGGGTGCGCGGGCTGGCACGGTTGATCTCGTCGGCCATCAGCAGCTGGCTGAACACCGGACCGGGCAGGAAGCGGAAGGACCGGCGTCCGTTGTCGCCCTCCTCCAGCACTTCGGAACCCAGGATGTCGGCGGGCATAAGGTCGGGCGTGCACTGGATTCGCTTTTCGGCGAGGCCCAGCACGGTGCCCAGCGTTTCCACCAGCCGCGTCTTGGCAAGGCCGGGAACGCCGATCAGCAGGACATGGCCGCCGGCCAGAAGGGTGACCAGCGTGCGGTCGATCACCTCCTGCTGGCCGAAGATCACGCGGCCGATGCGGTCGCGGACGGAGGCAAGGCGGTCGCCCAGCGCCTCGATCTCTTCCATCAGCCGTTGCGGGTCCTCCGGCACGGGAGGCTGCCCCCTCAGGATGTCCTGTGCGCTCAAGGTCTGCTGCTCCCCGATGGTGGGCCGATCGGTGTCATGGTCGCAGGATTCCGCGACGCGAAACACGGGATCCGCATGGTTGGCCCTGTTCCGGCACCTTGTCGACACCCATTTTCCGAATCCCGCCGCCGGATGTGCCGCCGGACGGGTGGTGGCGCCAGGACCATTGGAGTGGACCTAGCGGCCGAGTGTGGCGAAAATGCGCATGTCCGGGGACAAAGCGGTTCCCAATCCTATGAAGGTCGGTAACGCGATGGCGAATGACAAGCGCTCAGATGGACAAACCGTTCCGGAGACGCCGCCGGTTCTGCCGTCCGACTTGCCGGTGGCGCTGGGACGGACACCGACGCTGGAGCAGTACGACATCCGCATTGCGCGCGACGGCACCTGGTTCCACAATGGCGATCCCATCCGCCGGATCGAACTGGCGAAGCTGTTCTCCACCGTCCTGAAGCGCGACGACGACGGCGATTACTGGCTGATCACGCCTGTCGAGCGCGGCCGGATCGTCGTGGACGACGCCCCTTTCGTCGCGGTGGAGATGACCGTGACGGGCAGCGGGGCCGATCAGGTCCTGTCCTTCCGTACCAACCTCGATCACTGGGTGGAGGCCGGCCCCGAACATTCGATCCGCGTCGCCGTTAACCCTGAAACCGGGGAGCCGGCACCCTACATCGAAATCAGAAGCCGGCTTGAGGCGCTGATCCTGCGGCCCGTGTTCTACGACATGGTGGAGCGCAGCGAGACGCGCCAAACCGAAACCGGCGAGTCCGAGGTGGGTCTATGGAGCAACAAGGTCTTCTTCACGCTGGGCAGGCTGCCTGGCGACTGAGCCTGGAGGAAGTCCGCCGGCGCTTGCCGGCGATGAGCACCGATGCGGCGGTAGAGAGTGCCGTCCTGTCGAACCGGACGGCGCCGAAGCATGCCGCCAAGATCCGGGGCGATCACGACCTCAATCCGGAAATGGGACAGCCTTCCACGCTGCGCGAGGCGGCGGTGCTGGTTCCGCTGGTCGACCGGCCGGAGGAACTGACCGTCATCTTCACCCAGCGCACCGCGACGCTGAGCGCCCATGCCGGCCAGATCAGCTTCCCCGGCGGCCGGATGGAGCCGGAGGACGGCACTCCGGAAGAAACCGCACTCCGAGAAACGGCCGAGGAGATCGGGTTGGAGCGTGGCCGGATCGAGATTGTCGGCCGGTTGGACACCTATGTCACGCGCACCGGGTTCCGGGTGACGCCGGTGGTCGGGGTGGTGACGCCGCCCTTCATCCTGACGCCCGACCCGACCGAGGTGGCCGAGGTGTTCGAGGTGCCGCTGTCCTTCATCCTCGACCCGTCGAACCCGCAGCGCCACAGCCGCGAGTTTCTGGGGAAACCGCGCTGGTTCTATGCCTTCCCCTATCCGCAGCGTTACATCTGGGGGGCGACCGCCGGCATGCTGGTGAACCTGCGCGACGTGCTGGGTGCTGCCGCCCGCGAAACGGGGGAGGGGGCGGACTGACGGTGCCAAAACCGAAGGCCCCAAACCCAACGGCGGTGGAATGGGGACCGGGAATCGGATAGCGTCGCGCGCCATGACCGTTGCCGCACGCCTGTCGCCCCAGCCCTGGATGACCGCTCCCGAAAGCCTCGCGCTGTTCGATGCCCTGGCATCGGGCGGTGCCGACGCGCGATTCGTCGGGGGCTGCGTGCGCGATGCGTGGCTCGGCCGGCCGGTGAAGGACATCGACATCGCCACCCATGCGCCGCCCGAGCGGGTCATGGAACTGCTGGAGGCGGCGGGAATCCGCGTCATCCCGACCGGCCTCGCCCATGGCACCGTCACCGCGCTGTGCGGCGGCAAGCCCTACGAGATCACCACGCTGCGGCGCGATGTGGAGACTTTCGGCCGCCATGCCCGTGTCGAATTCACCGACGACTGGATCGAAGACGCCGCCCGCCGCGACCTGACCATGAATGCGCTGAGCTGCACGCCCGATGGGGCGATGTTCGACCCGTTCGGCGGTCTGGCCGACCTCGCCGCCGGACATGTGCGCTTCGTCGGCGAAGCCCGACGGCGGATCGAGGAGGATGTGCTGCGCCTGCTGCGCTTCTTCCGCTTCCACGCCCATTACGGCCGTGGCGAGCCGGATGCCGAGGCGCTGGCCGCCTGCCGCGACCTGGCACCGCGCCTGCCGACGCTGTCGGGCGAACGGGTGCGGGGGGAACTGTTCCGCCTGCTGACCGCCCCCTGCGCCGCTTCGGTCTGGCGGTTGATGATGGGGCAGGGGATCATGGTCCATCTGCTGCCGGAGGCGATGGACACCGGCCGGCTGGAGCGGTTGATCGCCGTGGAACGCGATCTCGGCCTGACGCCCGACCCCACCCGCCGGCTGGCCGCCGTGCTGGACAGCGACAGGCCGGGTGCACTCAGGGCTGCCGACGCTTTGCGCCTGTCCAAACACGAACGGGACCGCCTGCTGGCCCTGGTCGAACCGCCGGTCGTGGTGGCGCCAGCGGACGACCGCAAGGCCCTGCGTCAGGCGCTGTACCGCGTCGGCGATGCGGAGCTGTTCGGCGACCTGTTGCTGATCGCCGCCGCCATCCATGACGGTCCGCTGGATTTGGGTGCGTTGCGCAAGGCCCTGTCGGTGGCCGACGACCTGCCGGGCCTGAGGCTGCCGATTGCCGGTCGCGACCTGCTGGAGCTTGGCGTTCCGCGCGGCCCGATGGTCGGCGGAACGCTGAAGCGCGTCGAGGCCTGGTGGATCGCCGAGGATTTCCAACCGGACCGCGACGCCTGCCTTGAAATGGCGCGTCGCCTTCCCGATCAGGCGTCCGGCCGTTCGGCGTAGCGGCGGCAATGCTCCAGATAGGCCGCTTCGTGACCGACGATCAGGTCGACGATGCTGGACCACAGCCAGGACGGAGCATCAAGGCTCTTGGTCCGGTTGCGCGCCAGTTCGCCGCGCCATGACTTGCGCGTCGCCTCGTCCATCTGGCGGGCATGCGCCTTGCCGACCACAGCGGCCAGATAGAAGGCGACGCGGGTCGCTTCCTCGCGCGTCAGATGATCGAAGTCGAGCTTGATGTCCTGCGGCAGCAGCTCGCGCAGGAAGACGGCGCGGTCGAGCAGGCGGGCAGGGCGCATGCGGTCGCCGAGATAAGGCGAGAGATTCTGCGCGCCGGTCACCACGCGTTCCGCATTGTCGCGCGGCATGCCGTTCTTGGCGGCACGCGGTGCTGCGGCCTGGACCGCCTCCTTGATGTCGATCAGGCTGAGGCCGCCCTCGTCGTAATGACCCTCGCCGACGCCGAGAAGCACCGCGATCCGCAGCCGGCCGAGCGAACTGCAACCCTTCACCCAATAGGCCGCATCCAGCAGCTCGATCCGGTCATTGTCGTCGCGGGAGTGCAGGGCGGTCACCAGACGGCGGACCTGATCCTTGGCGAACAGATCCTCGACGGCGGCGCGCTCCTCGTCGGTCAGCGGCCAGAACCGCTTGCCAAGCGGGATGGTCGGCCGGATGTCCTTGATGCGGTCCTTGGCAAGATGCTTCCAGGTGCGGCCGATGGCCTGACGCATGCCGACGCGGACGACCGACGGCCTCTTCCGCACCGCGTCGCCGCCCAGTTCGCCGTCGAGGGTCATCATGTAGCCCTCGATCATCCGCTCCAGCATCAGCGCCGTCGTGACGCCGGGCAGGTCGGACCCACGCGCTGCGGTGGCGAGCGACAGGCCGAGCCGGATCAGGTCGTGGGCGGGGTTGCCGACGACCGTCTGGTCGACGTCGCGAATCTGGATGCCGATCCTGCCCTTGGCATTGGCGACCGGCCCGAGGTTGCCGACATGGCAGTCGCCGCAGATCCAGACCGGCGGACCGTCGGGGATCCGGCCGCTGGACTGCTCCAGCCATTCGTAAAACTTCACGGTGCTGCCGCGCACATAGGCGTGAGCGGATTCGGCCATCTTGAGATTTCGGCGCTGAGACAGGACCGCTTGGCGCTGATCGGGCGGGGTGGGCTGGTTATTCGACGACATCATCCATCCGGATCCGAAGTTGCGAGGCCGGAAATGGGCAACGCATCGGTCATCCGCCATGCCGCAACCGGTCAACCCACAACGACCCAGCCATGCATGCTTACGGGGCATGTTCTTGGGAACCATCCCAAGCGAGCGAATGATGTTGCGACCGGGCGTGTCAGTGGTTTGCGCAAAATAGGAGTGTCAGTGAGACGGGCTTGGGCTTGAGACTCCCAGCCGTCGAAAACCCGACGGAAGACTGACACTTCTATGTTGCGAGGGACTGACATTCTGACTTTGCGCCTACACGCAAAAAACACATAAGTTAGGTTATGGAAAATAAAGCCGCTACTGTCCGCTTTGGCCTTGCGAATTCGAAAGCAAGAATCGGATAGCCCGAACCGGACCGGTTTCGCGACTTTCGGGCCATTCACCGCATGGGAGAATGGCAATGAAACAGCTGGACGGAAAGATTGCAATCGTCACGGGTGCCAGTTCCGGGATCGGGCGCGAGGCGGCGCTGCTGTTCGCCGAGCACGGCGCGCAACTGGTTCTGGTGGCCCGGCGGCGTGACGAACTGGAACGGCTGGCGGACGAGATTCGGAGCAATGGTGGCGATGCCGTCGCCGTGGCCGGCACTGTCGCGGATGCCGAGGTCGCACGCGCCGCGGTCGAAACCGCCATCCGCCGGTTCGGCGGACTGGACGTCGCCTTCAACAATGCGGGCACCACCGGCGCGCAGGTTCCGCTTCCCGAAATGACGGCGGAGATGTGGCACGAGGTGATCGATACCAACCTGACCAGTGCCTTCCATGCCGCCAAGCACCAGATTCCGGCGATGCTTTCCCGCGGCGGCGGATCGCTGATCTTCACCTCGACCTTCGTCGGCCATACCGTCGGCTTTCCCGGAATGGCCGCCTACGCCGCCAGCAAGGCCGGATTGATCGGTCTGACGCAGGTGATCGCGGCGGAATACGGACCGCAGGGCATCCGCGCCAACGCCTTGCTGCCGGGCGGCACCGATACGCCGATGGGACGGGCCGTGTCGAACACGCCGGAGGCGCTGGCCTTCGTCCAGGGGCTTCACGCCCTGAAACGCCTTGCTACTCCACGGGAGATCGCGCAATCGGCGCTCTACCTGGCGTCGGACGCGTCGAGTTTCACCACCGGAACCGCGCTGCTGGTGGACGGCGGCGTTTCGATCACCCGGACGTGATCACCCGGACATGAACGGGCAGGGCCGCATGCCATTCACCGGCGTCCGGCCCTGCCCTATTCCTCCGGCCCTACTCCGCCGCCTGCGGCCGCAGCGGCTGGACCACATCGCCCTTGAGATTCATCGCCTTGGCCAACGCGTCGATGCGGCGCTGCACCGCTTCGCCGGACGGGACGCTGCCGTCGTCGGGCAGGGTCAGCACGATGCGGCCATCACCGACCTTCAGGCTCGTGCGCTCCAGCAAGGCCGTGGCGCCGCCCGACAGCGTGTGGGCAAGGCGCAGGGCCAGACCCAGAACCAGCGCCTTCATGCCCTGCCCTTCGCTCACCAGCGTCCGCACCGGTGCGGTGAGCGGCACGTCGATGGTGCCGGCATAGCGGGCATGGGCGGCAAGCGCGAGGAAAGCGCGCTCGTCATGGTCCAGCGCCGGGAACGGATAACGCAGCACGCGCAGGAAGGCATGCTCCGCCCGGTAGTCGGGATGGTCGGCCCAGCCGACATCGCTCAGCAGGCAGGCGGCATGGCGCAGCCGGATGGCGTTGTCGTCCTCGCCGGCGAAAAGCCCGGCGGTCCAGGACATCAGCAAGGCCGGATCGCCCATCCGCACGAAGCGTCGCGCCCAATCGGCGGCCGACGCCATCAGCGGATCCTCGCGCTGCCCCTCCGGCGAGAGCAGCGAATAGAGATGCCCCTCGCGCAGGCCGTAGGCGGAGAAGACCAGCTTCGACGGCTGGGCGATGCGCAGCAGCCGTTCCAGCACCAGCCCGGCCAGAGGCAGCGTGTCGAGCCGGCGGCGCGATCCCGCCATCTTCTCCAGCGACGAGCGGCTCTGCCGGCCGATCAGGCCGGTGAACTCCCGCGCGTCGGCGGAGGGGATGGTGTAGTGGTGGATGATGTGCAGCGGGTGGCCGGACTGCTCCATATGCAGCTTGGCAATGGCGCGCCAGCTGCCGCCGACCGGGTAGAAGGGCCGCCCCTTCATCGCCGGCAGCCAGGGCAGCGATTCCAGATGCTGGTCGATCATCTTGGCCGGGCCGCCCTTGGTTGAGCCGACCTCCATCAGCCGCAGCGGGCCGAGCGGCAGAGTCACCTGCCTGCCGATCACGCCGCGGTCGAGAGGGACCAGTTCCAGACTGCCGCCACCGAGATCGCCGACGAGACCGTCCGCGCCGGGGGTGCCCGACAGCACGCCCATGGCCGACAACCGCGCCTCCTCCTCGCCACTGATGACGCGGACGGTCAGGCCGGCCCGGCGTCGGATGGCATCGACGAAGGCGGCACCGTCGCGGGCATCGCGCACGGCGGCGGTGGCGATCACGTCGAGCCGGCCGACGCGCATGCCCTGGGCCAGCGTCGCGAATCGTTCCAGCGCCGCCAGCCCCTGGGCGACGCCGTCGGGGTTCAGCACGCCGGCCTTCTCCACGCCGCGCCCGAGACCGCACAGCACCTTCTCGTTGAACAGGGCAAGCGGCGAGCGGGTCAGCCCATCGTAGACGACGAGACGGATGGAGTTCGACCCGATGTCGATCACACCCACCCGGTCTCCAACGCGCTCCCCGGCGGTCGCAACGCCTGAAGCGCTGCCGACCGCCTGCCCCAGCTCGCCGAAATTGGCGGCGGCGCGTTTCTCAATGTTCATACTCTCGCTCCCGTCACCCGCCCTCAGGACACCGTGTGCAGCATCAGCCGCGGCGGCGTGCGCTTATTGCTGAGCGCGCTGCCCCGGCCGGACAGGCTGGGGTTGGTCATGAAGTAATTATGGGCACTGAACGCATCGGGGCCAGCCTTGATGCGATGGTACACGCCATCGGGCCCCAGCTTCCAGGTGCTTGCATCGTCCTTCATGTTGGCGACCATGATCTGGTCGAGCACCTGTTCGTGCACTGTCGGATTCTCGATGGGCACCAGCGTCTCGATGCGGCGGTCCAGATTGCGGGTCATCCAGTCGGCGGAGGAGATGAAGATCTTGGCCTGATTGCTCGGCATGGGGTGGCCGTTGCCGAAGCAGATGACGCGGCCATGTTCCAGGAAGCGGCCGACGATGCTGCGCACCCGGATGTTCTCAGACAGCCCCTTCACCCCCGGACGCAGACAGCAGATGCCGCGGATGATCATGTCGATCTGAACGCCGGCCTGCGAGGCCTTGTACAGCTTGTCGATGATGACCGGATCGACCAGGGAGTTCAGCTTCACCCAGATCGACGCCGGACGGCCGGCGACGGCATGGGCGATTTCCGCCTCGATCAGGTCCGACAGCCGCTGGCGCAGCGTGATCGGGGCGATGGCGATCTTCTCCAGCACCTTGGGCGTGGCGTATCCGGTCATGAAGTTGAACATGACCGCGGCGTCGTGGCACAGCGCCGGGTCGCACGTGAAGAAGGACAGGTCGGTGTAGACCTTCGCGGTGATCGGGTGGTAGTTGCCGGTGCCGAAATGGACGTAGCTGCGCAGCGCCTTCTTCTCGCGCCGCACCACCAGCGACACCTTGGCGTGGGTCTTCAGATCGACGAAGCCGTAGACCACCTGGGCGCCGGCGCGTTCCAGATCGCGCGCCCAGCGGATGTTCGCCTCCTCGTCGAAGCGGGCCTTCAGCTCGACCAGAGCCGTGACCGACTTGCCGGCCTCCGCCGCCTCGATCAGCGCGGCGACGATCGGGCTGTCCTTGCTGGTGCGGTAGAGAGTCTGCTTGATGGCGACCACCTGCGGGTCGCGCGCCGCCTGCCGGATGAACTGCACCACCACGTCGAACGACTCGTACGGGTGGTGGACGACGATGTCCTTGTGGCGGATCGCCGCGAAGCAGTCGCCGCCGAAATCGCGGATCCGTTCCGGGAAACGGGCGTTGAAGGGGCGGAAGACCAGATCGGGCCGCTCGTCGACGATCAGCAGCTTGGTGTCGGTCAGGCCGATCAGCCCATCCAGGATGAAGACATCGTCCGACGCGACGTTCAGCTCATGCCGCAGGAACTCCCGCAGGTCGGCGGCCATGCCGCTGTCGGTGGCGAGCCGGATGACGCTGCCGCGGCGGCGGCGCTTCAGCGCGCTTTCGAAGGTGCGGACCAGATCTTCCGCCTCTTCCTCGATTTCGATCTCGCTGTCGCGCAGCACGCGGAAGACGCCGTGCGCCTTGACCTGGAACGGAGGGAACAGGCGGTCGATGAACTGCATCACCACCTTTTCCAACTGGATGAAGCGGATGTCCGAACCCGGCAGGCGCAGGAACCGCTCAAGCTGCGTCGGCAGCGGCACCAGCGCGTCGATGTGCCGGCCCTTGACCGGGTCATGCAGCTGGAGCGCCAGCGAGAATCCCAGATTCGGCAGGAAGGGGAAGGGGTGGGCCGGATCGACGGCGATGGGCGTCAGAATCGGGAAGATATCGTCCAGGAACTTGGCTTCCAGCCAGTCCAGTTCGCCTTCGCTGAGGTCGGCCGGATCGACGACCGAGATGCCGGCGCCACGCAGTTCACCCTTCAGCGAACGCCACGTGGCCTGCTGGCTCTCCATCAGGGCGGCGATGCGCTGCTTCACCGCGACCAGTTGCTGGGCCGGCGTCAGATTCTCAGGGCTGGGCGTCTTCACGCCGGCGGCCACCTGCCCTTTCAGGCCGGCGACGCGGACCATGTAGAATTCATCGAGGTTGCTGGCGGAGATCGACAGGAAGCGCAGCCGCTCCAGAAGCGGATGATTCGGGTTGGCCGCCTCGTCCAGGACGCGCTGGTTGAAGGCCAGCCACGAAAGCTCCCGATTGATGAAGCGTTCCGGGGCGTTTGGCTCGATACCGACCGAATCGAGTTCCTGGAGATGCGTCACGTCGACCTCTGAAATCGTGAAATCCCGAACGCCGGCGCTTGGCTTTGAACCATGCCGACGACGGTTATATGGTGGGCAGACAGAGTATCCCATATGCGTTACGGTTTCAGGACTCCCATTTGGTTAAACACTGCGACCTCTTCCCGCCTCGCCGATCCCGCCGCCTGCCCCCTCGCCCCTCCCCTGCCGGCCGATTTCCACCATGAAGACGCTGTTCCTGCTGCGCCATGCCAAATCCTCCTGGGACGATCCGTCGCTGGGCGACCATGACCGCCCGTTGAACGCCCGCGGAGAGAAGGCGGCCACCCTGGTCGGCGCCTATCTGGCCAGGCATCACGCGCACATCGACCTCGTGCTCTGTTCGACCGCCGTGCGGGCCGTGGAAACGCGCAAGCGGGTGATGACGGCGATGGGTACGCCCTATCCGCCGGTGGAGCATGAACGCGGCCTGTATCTGTGCGGCTCCCACACGCTGCTGGAAAGGCTGCGCGACGCTCCCGATTCCGCGACCGGCCTGATGCTGGTGGCGCACAATCCAGACCTGCACGAATTGGCGAACGCCCTGACCGGCAGCGGCGACCATGGCCTCCGCCACGATCTGGCCGACAAGTTCCCGACCGGCGCCTGCGCCGTTCTGGTCTTCGAGACGCTGCATTGGGCCGACCTGGAGATGGGCGCCGGCCGGCTGGCGGATTTTGTGCAGCCGCGTAAACTCTCTTAACCTGCGGCGGCGGTTGGAGTATCCACGGATCCACCTGATACGCTCCAGGCCAGTTCGGCCGCAAGGCCGTGCCCCGGCCGGATTCGGGAGGAAGCCGCCCCTTGACCCCCGTCAGCCCACCCACGGCACCGCCCAACAGCCCGCAGCCCGGACCCGACGCGCAGCCGGCCGCATCGACGTTCCGCGAGGTGGAGTTGAAGCTGCATGCGGCGACGGCGGATCTGGCACGGGTGGCGGCGCTGCCGGGGCTGCTGGCGATTGCCGACGGCCCGGCAGCGACCCAAAGGCTGCGCACCGCCTATTTCGACACGCCCGACTTCAAGCTCGCCGCCAACGGGGTGGCGTTGCGCGTGCGGCAGGAGGGCGACCGCTTCGTCCAGACCCTGAAGACCGTCAACAGCGCCAGCCCCGGCGATTCGGCCGCCGTCGCCGTGCGGCGGGAATGGGAGTGGGTCGTCGCCGGAGAGGCGGTCGATGTCGGCGTGCTGACGGATCCCAGCGTCGCCGGGCTGGTGCCGGCGGCGGCGCTCGATGCACTGGACTGCCTGTTCATCACCGACTTCCGGCGCACCACTCTGCTGCTGCGCCCCGATCCGCTGACCGCGGTTGAACTGGCCGTCGATGACGGCGGCGTCTATGCCGGCGGCAACTCCCTGCCAATCAGCGAAGTGGAACTGGAGCTGAAGGCCGGCAAGGTCGCCAGCCTGTTCGATCTGGCGCTGATGCTGCAATCCGCCATTCCCATGCGCATCGGCACCGAAAGCAAGGCGGAGGCCGGCCTGCGGATGGTCACCGGCAGGGCGCCGGGACCGGCGGAAGCCGAACCACTCGGCCTGTCGCCGCTGACCACGGTCGCGGAGGCCTATCGCCATATCCTGCGTCAGGCGCTGCGCCAGTTCCTTGCCAACGAGTCCTGTGCGCTGGCCGGCGGCGACGTGGAGGGGCTGCACCGCATGCGCGTGGCGCTTCGCCGGCTGCGCACCGCCCATCGCCTCTTCGCTCCGCTGATCGCCGCGCCGGAAGCCGACCGGCTGGTCGAGGAAAGCCGGGGGCTCGCCAAGAGGCTGGGACCGGCGCGCGGCTGGGACGTGCTGATGTCCGGCGTCCTCGCTCCTCTGCTTGCCGATCCGAAGGCGGCCCCGGGCATCGACCGCACGGCGTTGGAGCGGCTGGAATCGCTGGCCCGCTCCGCCGGGGCCGGTCCGGCACGCGAAGCGATGGCGGCGATTCTGGCGCCCGGCTGCACCAACACGGTCCTCGGCCTCGCCGCGTGGCTGGAGCATGGCCGTTGGATGTCGGAGGCGGACGCCGACCGGCGGGCCGTGCTGTCGGCGCCGGTCACCACGCTTGCCGGCGGCTGGCTGTCTGCGCGCATGGCGAAGCTCGGCAAGCCGGCGAAACCGCCGGAGGATGCCAAGGGGCGCGACAAGCTGCGCCGGCGGCTGCGCACGCTGCGCTATACCGCCGATTTCTTCCGGGGACTTTATCCGGAGGCGGCCACCCTGCCCTTCTTCGCGGCGCTGGAACAGTTGCAGGCGGCGCTGGACGCCGATCAGGACGCCGTTACCAGCGCCCGCATGCTCGCATCGCTGACCGGCGCCGATCCGAAGACGGGCGGCGCGGTGGCCGCCTGGATTGAGCGCCAATCCGAAAAGCGGCGCAAGGCGCTGCCCGAGCTGTGGAAGCGGTTCCGGGCCGTTCCGCCCTTCTGGTCATGACCGACCCGCGCGGGGCGCCGGTGGCAATACCGCGCTTGGCGCATATATCGTCAGCCGACTGGCGGCGGGGGCCATTTCCTCTGCCGGCCGATTTTCGTCATGCGTCGCGGCGCCTTGCCGCTTTCCATCCGGAAAAGCTTCGGGTAAAAGAACACTCCATGAACAAGTATATCAGCGTCCGCGGCGCGCGGGAACATAACCTGAAGAACGTCGATGTGGATCTGCCGCGCGACGAGCTGATCGTCATCACCGGCCTGTCGGGATCGGGCAAGTCGTCGCTCGCCTTCGACACGATCTATGCCGAGGGGCAGCGGCGCTATGTGGAGAGCCTGTCGGCCTACGCGCGCCAGTTCCTTGAGCTGATGCAGAAGCCGGACGTCGATTCCATCGAGGGTTTGTCGCCGGCCATCTCCATCGAACAGAAGACGACCTCCAAGAATCCGCGCTCCACCGTCGGCACGGTGACGGAGATCTACGACTACATGCGCCTGCTCTGGGCGCGCGTCGGCATCCCCTATTCGCCGGCCACCGGCCTGCCCATCGAAAGCCAGACGGTCAGCCAGATGGTCGACCGCATCTTGGGCATGCCGGAAGGCACGCGCCTGCTGCTGCTGGCGCCCTTCGTCCGCGGCCGCAAGGGCGAGTACAAGAAGGAAATCCAGGACCTGCGCAAGCGCGGCTTCCAGCGCGTGCGGGTCGACGGCACCATGTACGAGATCGACGAGGTGCCGGCGCTCAACAAAAAGCTCAAGCACGACATTGAGGTGGTGGTCGACCGCATCGTGGTCCGCGAGGGGCTGGGCAACCGTCTGGCCGATTCGCTGGAGACCGCGCTGGGGCTGGCCGACGGCATCGTCTGGGTCGAGAATGCCGAGACCAACGAGCAGACCGTCTTCTCGCAGAAATTCGCCTGCCCGGTCAGCGGCTTCACCATTCCGGAGATCGAGCCGCGGCTGTTCTCCTTCAACAACCCGTTCGGCGCCTGCCCGGCCTGCGACGGGCTGGGCAGCAAGATCTATTTCGATCCGATGCTGGTGGTTCCGGACGAGCGACTGACCCTCGCCAAGGGCGCCATCGCGCCGTGGGCCGGTTCGACCTCCAAATATTACGACCAGACGCTGGAGAGCATCTGCGAGCATTTCGATGCGTCGATGACGACGCCCTGGCAGGATCTGCCGGAGACGGTGCGCAAGACCATCCTGTTCGGCTCGGATGGGTCTGCCATCACCATGACCTATGACGACGGCCTGCGGCGCTACCAGACCAACAAGGCGTTCGAGGGCATCGTCAACAATCTGGAGCGGCGTTTCCGCGAAACCGACAGCGCCTGGACGCGCGACGAGCTCTCGAAATACCAGTCGTCGCAACCCTGCGAGGTCTGCAAGGGCGCCCGCCTGAAGCCGGAGGCGCTTGCGGTCAAAATCCGCGGCCGCAACATCTCCGAGGCGGCGGAGCTGTCCATCGCCGGCGCCGGTGCGTGGTTCAGCGAACTGAACGAGCATCTGCGCCCGAAGGACCGCGAGATCGCCTACCGCATCCTCAAGGAGATCAACGAGCGCCTTGGTTTCCTCAACGCCGTCGGCCTCGAATACCTGACGCTCAGCCGCGGATCCGGCACGCTGTCGGGCGGCGAGAGCCAGCGGATCAGGCTCGCCTCGCAGATCGGCTCCGGCCTGACCGGCGTGCTGTATGTGCTCGACGAACCGTCCATCGGCCTGCACCAGCGCGACAACGACCGGCTGCTGGAAACCCTGAAGCGCCTGCGCGACATCGGCAACACCGTCGTCGTGGTCGAGCATGACGAGGATGCGATCCGCAGTGCCGACTATCTGGTCGACATGGGTCCCGGCGCCGGCCAGCATGGCGGTTCGGTCATCGCGCAGGGGACGCCGGAGGAGGTTCAGAAGAACCCCGACAGCATCACCGCCCAGTATCTGAACGGCACCCGCTTCGTTCCCGTGCCCGACACCCGCCGGCCCGGCCATCCCGGCCAGTTCCTGGAGGTGCAGGGCGCACGCGCCAACAACCTGCAGAACGTCTCGACCAGGATCCCGCTGGGCACCTTCACCTGCGTGACCGGCGTGTCGGGCGGCGGCAAGTCCACGCTGATCATCGAGACGCTGTACAAGGCGGTCGCGCGCAAGCTGATGGGTGCCCGCGAGCATCCGGCCGAACATGACGCGGTGCTGGGCCTGGAGCATCTGGACAAGGTCATCGACATCGACCAGTCGCCGATCGGCCGCACCCCGCGCTCCAATCCGGCGACCTACACCGGCGCCTTCACGCCGATGCGCGACTGGTTCGCCGGCCTGCCGGAGGCGAAGGCGCGCGGTTACGGTCCGGGCCGCTTCTCCTTCAACGTCAAGGGCGGGCGCTGCGAGGCCTGCCAGGGCGACGGCGTCATCAAGATCGAGATGCACTTCCTGCCCGACGTCTATGTCACCTGCGACGTCTGCCACGGCAAGCGCTACAACCGCGAGACGCTGGAAGTCACCTACCGCGACAAGACCATCGCCGACGTGCTGGACATGACGGTCGAGGAGGGCAAGGAGTTCTTCAAGGCGGTTCCCGGCATCCGCGACAAGCTGGACACGCTGGAACGCGTCGGCCTCGGCTACATCCACATCGGACAGGCGGCGACCACCCTGTCGGGCGGCGAGGCGCAGCGCGTCAAGCTGTCCAAGGAATTGAGCCGCCGCGCCACCGGGCGCACGCTGTACATCCTCGACGAACCGACCACCGGCCTGCATTTCGCCGACGTCGAAAAGCTGATGGAGGTGCTGCACGCGCTGGTCGACCAGGGCAACACGGTGCTGGTGATCGAACACAATCTGGAGGTCATCAAGACGGCCGACTGGATCATCGACCTGGGGCCGGAGGGCGGCACCGGCGGCGGCGAGATCGTCGCCGAAGGCACGCCGGAAGATGTCGCGAAGGTGGAACGCAGCTATACCGGCCGCTATCTCGCTCCCTACCTAAAGGCGAAGCCGGTGGTGCGGAAATCGGCAACCCGAAAGAGGGCGTGAACAAACGCAAGCTGCGCCTTGTTCTTCCAGGCAGAATTCGCATTGCATGGGAGACGAGAGGCATGAGCAAGACGCTTCTGACCGGTGTGGGGGCCGCCCTTGGTGCGGCCCTGCTGCTGGCGGCCTGCGGGTCCGACAA
The DNA here is from genome assembly GCF_049472615.1 of Azospirillum sp. 11R-A. NCBI lineage: Bacteria > Pseudomonadati > Pseudomonadota > Alphaproteobacteria > Rhodospirillales > Azospirillaceae > Azospirillum > Azospirillum sp. 11R-A. Next base: position 146,778 of record NZ_JBCEBL010000010.1, read on the forward strand.
ATCCACCACCAGCACGACGACCACGACGACCACCACCCCCAGCTACGGCTCGACCACCGTGACGCCGGCCCCGACCGGTTCCACCACCGTCGAACGCAGCACGACGACCAAGAGCGAGTGAGCCTCCATTTCGGTTGACGCCCCAGGCTCCATGTTCTGACTGACTCCTGATCGACTTGCAGCCGGCCTTCTCCGCGAAGGCCGGCTTTTTCCAATGACCGCATGCAGTATCGAACTGTGTTAAACTGCGAGCCATGCTGAATCCTGTGCGCCTGCGCGCTCTCGAAACCGTGAAGCGCATCGTATTCGCCCGTTTGGCCGGACATCCTGCCCATGTCTACTTGTTCGGTTCCTGTGCCCGTGGCGACGCCGGGCACTGGAGCGATATCGACGTGGCCATCGACCCGCTGGAACCGCTGCCTCCCAACCTCATCGGGGAAATCGCCGAGGATTTGGAGGAAAGTACCGTTCCGTACTTCGTGGATGTGGTCGATCTCCATGCGGCACGGCCGGAATTGCGGCAGGAAGTCGAACGGGAGGGTGTCGAATGGAGACTATGAATCGGAAACTCGACACCGCATATCAGGCATTGACGCGGCTTAAGGAAGTGCTCGCCCGGCCAGCCGACGACGTTGTTCGCGACTCCGCCATCCTGCGTTTCACTCTGGCGACGGAAACGGTCTGGAAAGCCGCAAGATCGGTCATTGCCGATCAGATGGGTATGGAACGTCTGAACTCGGCAAGCCCCAAGGCGATGGTCCGCGAGAGCCAGATCGCAGGCTTCCTGACCGAGGAGCAGACGGAACTCGCCCTCGCGATGATGAACGACCGCAATCTGACGGTTCACACCTACGACGAGGAAAAGGCGGAGGACCTGTTTTCCCGCCTTCCTTCCCATGCCGCGCTCATTGAGTCCTGGATCTCGGCGATGCGGAGCGCCATAACCCGCCCCTGATCCGCCTGCTCTTCGCCCGCCTGCATCACACTGTGTTCTGGAAAGCCCAATGACCGACTCCCTTCGCCCCGTCCATGTCATCGGCGGCGGTCTCGCCGGCTCGGAAGCCGCGTGGCAGCTCGCCTCCCGCGGTGTGCCCGTCGTGCTGCACGAGATGCGGCCGGTCCGCAAGACCGAGGCCCATGATACCGACAAGCTGGCGGAACTGGTCTGTTCCAACTCCTTCCGGTCGGATGATGCCGAATACAATGCGGTCGGGCTGCTGCATGAGGAGATGCGGCGCTGCGGCTCGCTGATCCTGCGCTGCGCCGACGCGCACAAGGTGCCGGCCGGCGGCGCGCTCGCCATGGACCGCGACGGTTTCGCCGATGCGGTGACGGAGGCGGTCACCACCCATCCGCTGATCACCATCCAGCGCGAGGAGGTCGCCGGCCTGCCGCCGGAGGAGTGGGACAGCGTCATCGTCGCCAGCGGCCCCCTCACCTCCCCCGCCCTGGCCGAGGCGGTGCGCGTCCAGACCGGCGAGGAGTCGCTGGCCTTCTTCGACGCCATCGCCCCCATCGTCTATCTGGAGAGCGTCGACCTGTCGAAGGCGTGGTTCCAGTCGCGTTACGACAAGCCCGGTCCCGGCGGCACCGGCAAGGACTACATCAACTGCGCCTTCGAGAAGGACGAGTACCGCGCCTTCATCGCCGCGCTGATCGAGGGCGAGAAACTCGACTTCAAGGAGTGGGAGAAGAACACCCCCTACTTCGAAGGCTGCCTGCCGATCGAGGTTATGGCGGAGCGCGGCGTCGACACCCTGCGCTACGGCCCGATGAAGCCGGTCGGCCTGACCAATCCGCACAGGCCGGAACGCCGCCCCTATGCGGTGGTCCAACTGCGCCAGGACAATGCGCTCGGCACGCTGTACAACCTCGTCGGCTTCCAGACCAAGCTGCGCCATGCCGAACAGGCCCGCATCTTCCGGATGATCCCCGGCCTGGAGAATGCCGAGTTCGCCCGGCTGGGCGGCATGCACCGCAACACCTTCCTGAACAGCCCGCGCATCCTGGACGGCGCCCTGCGGCTGAAGTCGCTGCCCCGCCTGCGCTTCGCCGGTCAGGTCACGGGTTGCGAAGGCTATGTGGAGAGCGCGGCCGTCGGCCTGCTCGCCGGCCGTTTCGCCGCCGCGGAGCGTCTGGGCCACGAGATCAGCGCGCCCCCAGTGACCACGGCGCTCGGTGCCATCCTCGGCCACATCACCGGCGGGGCGGAGGCAGAAACCTACCAGCCGATGAACGTGAATTTCGGCCTGTTCCCGCCGGTGGACGACAAGATCCGCGGCCGCGACCGCAAGCTGGCCTACACCCGCCGGGCAATGGCCGACCTTGACGGCTGGCTGAAGGGCTGACCGGCGGGTATCTGCGGATTTCCGTATGGCGCGGGCGTCAGTAGCGCCCGCGCATCGCCGCCCAGCCCAGCCGAAGCTGACGGAACGGATTGGCCAGCAGGACGCGCGGGGCGAACACGTCGTTGCCCTCGCGCGCGATCACGCCCAGATGCAGGTCGGCCAGCGTCGCCGGCAGCAATGCCGGGGTCGCCGCCTTCGGCATGTCGCGGCGCAGGGCGCGGGCCTCGGCCAGATGCTTGCGTGCCGTATCGGCGATCTCCCCCACCACCGGCCGCAGTTCAGGCGTCGAGCGTCCGGCGAACAGATCCTCAGCTTTGGCGCCGTGGCGCTGCATCAGGTCGTCCGGCAGGCGCAGACGGTGCTGACGCGCCAGGAACGGCACCGCCCGCAGGATGCCGGACAGGGCATAGGCGATGCCGACATGGCGCCCGGCCGCCATCGCCGCCGCATCCCGCACGCCCAGAATCTCCAGCGCCAGCTTGACCAGCGGCGCCCCGGTCACCTCGGCATAGTTGACGAGACAGGTCAGGTCGGCCGGCGGCGTGTCGTCCAGATCGGCTTCCCGGGCGTCGATCAGCCGGTCGAACAGGGAACGGCTCAACCCCAGCCCGCGCGCCGCCTGGGCCAGCGGCTCCATCACCTCATGCCGGGGTACGGGTCCATCCTCATAGACGGCTTCGATCCCGTCGCGCCAGAATTGAAGTCTCATTTGGCCAAGGATCGGTTCACTGACCACCTCGCGCGTTTTCGCGATCTCGAGGTTGAAAGCATAGAGCGCGAACGTCGCCTCGCGCCTGTCGGCAGGGGTGAACAGACCTGCCAGAAAGTGGTCGTTGTCATATTTCCGAACCTCCCGTCCGCAATAGGACAGGTCGGTCGCAGCCTTCACCATGGGATGCCCGATTGGAAAAAGAGGGGAGGAGCGATGGAAGGACGGGCCAAAGCCTGTTGCTACGCCTATATGAAGCACACACGGTCGCACCGCCAGCCCCGACGCGCAGCAGGCAGGGATCCCATGACGGATTTCAACATCGCCCCGACGAAACCCCGCAAGACCGGTCCGGTCGCACGCAAGGACGAATCGGGAGAGAATTTCCCCGTCGCGTCCCGCCTGATACCGAAGCATCTGCGTCCGCATGTGATCGCCTTCTACCGCTTCGTGCGTCTGGCCGACGACATCGCCGACGATGCGGATCTCGAACCGGAGACCAAGCTGGCTTATCTGGAGGCGCTGGAACGGGCGCTGACCTCGGGCCAGGCCAAGCATGCCTATCTGAAGCCGGCCACCGATCTGCGGGAGAGCCTGCAAAAGACCGGCGTCAGCGACCGCCATGCCCGCCAGATCCTTCGCGCCTTCCGCCGCGATTCGGTCGGCGCCCGCTGCCACAGCTGGAGCGACCTGCTTCTCTACTGCCGCTTCTCGGCCAATCCGGTCGGCCGCTACCTGCTGGAGCTGCATGGCGAGGGTGTGGCCGCCGGGCCGGCGTCCGATGCGCTCTGCTCCGCCCTGCAGGTGTTGAACCATCTCCAGGACGCGCGGGAGGACTGGACGCAGCTCGGGCGCTGCTACATCCCGCTGGCCTGGTTCGACGAGGCCGGAATCAGCGTGGAGCGCCTTGTCGAAGTCGAGAGCGACGCCCGCATGCGCGCCATCTTCGATCAGGCGCTGGAGCATACCGACCGCCTGCTGGAACGCGCCGCCGCCCTGCCCGGCCTGATCCAGCATCGCGGCCTGCGGATGGAGGCGGCGGTGATCCTCAGCCTCGCCGAATCGCTGTCGCGGCGCCTGAAGTCCCGCGACCCGATGAAGACGCGGGTGACGCTGGGTGCGCATCACAAGCTGGCCGCCGTGGCGCGGGGGCTGGCGCGGAGCTTCTCCGCCGCATAAACTCCGGGGCCACACGTCGCGACGTGCACCGTCAGGCACGTCACGACGTGCAATGCCCAGGATGTCACAGATGACCCCTCCGCCGCTGGAGACGGCCCCGCTGGAACCGGTATCCACGACGTCGCCGGACAAAAATGCGCCGGACAGGACGGCGCCCGATACGGCGACCTCCGTCACTGCCAGGTCCGGCAGCACCTTCTATTGGCCGATGCGTCTGCTGCCCGCTTCCAAGCGGGCGGCGATGTTCGCCATCTATGCCTTCTGCCGCCGGATCGATGACATTGCCGACGAACCGGGCGAGCCTGCCGACAAGCGGGCCGCACTCGACGTCTGGCGGCGCGACATCCGCGACCTTTATGTCGGGGGTGCGCCCGGCGGCCCGCTGACCGCTGCGCTGAAAGGCGCCATCGAGCGCTACGGACTGCCACGGGCGGAGTTTGAGGCGCTGATCGACGGCATGGCGATGGATGTCGCCGGCGAGGAGGCCGGCGGCATGCAGGCACCGGATCTCGACACCTTGCGGCTCTATTGCCGGCGCGTCGCCGGTGCCGTCGGCATGCTGGCCATCCGTGTCTTCGACCGCGCCGACCCGGCCACGGAGCGTTTCGCCCTGGCGCTGGGCGAGGCCCTGCAACTCACCAACATCCTGCGCGATCTGGCCGAGGATGCGGAATTGCGCCGGCTGTACCTGCCGCGCGAACTGCTGCGGGCCGCCGGCATCGACGCCACCGACCCGGACGAGGTGTTGGCCAACCCCGCCCTGCCCAAAGCCTGCGAGGCGCTGGCCAATCTCGCGGAAGCCCGCTTCGCCGAGGCACGCTCCGCCATCGCCGGGCAGGCGCGCGGATCGCTGTGGGCCGCGACCGCCATGATGGTGCTGTACCATCGCCTGCTGACGCGCCTCCGCGCCGCCGGCTGGCGCGACCTGAAGGCCCGCGTCCGCGTCGGCCGGCGGGAAAGCGCCTGGGTGGCGGTGCGCTGCATGCTCGGCATCCCTCCGGCCGGCTGATGAGCGGCACCGGAACCGTCCATGTCGTCGGCGCCGGGCTCGCCGGGCTGGCTGCCGCCGTCCGGCTGGTGGAAGCGGGGCGGCGCGTCGCTCTCTACGACCAGGCGCCGCAAGCCGGCGGACGCTGCCGAAGCTTCCATGATGCGACGCTCGGCCGGCTGATCGACAACGGCAACCATATGGTGCTCAGCGGCAACCGGGCTTTGCTCGACTATGCCCGGCGGACCGGCGGATACCATGCGCTGGAGGAACTGCGGCCGGCGGCGTTTCCCTTCCTCGATCTGCGCAGCGGGGCTGCCTGGACCCTCCGTCCCGGTGGGCTATGGCTGTTCGACCCGGCCCGCCGGGTGCCGGGTAGCCGGCTGCTCGACTATCTTACCGCCCTGCGCTGCCTGACGGCCGGGCGGGCGCAGTCCGTTGCCGACCGCCTCCCCCCCGGTGGAGCGCTGTTCGAGCCGCTGTGGCGCCCTCTGGCGGTGTCGGCGCTGAACGGGCCGATGGAGCGCATCTCGGCCCGCCTGTTCGGCGCGGTGCTGCGCGAGACACTGCTCCGCGGCGAGGCAGCCTGCCGGCCGGTGCTGGCGCCGTATGGCCTCTCCGCCGCCTTCGTCGAGCCGGCCCTGGCACGGCTGCGGGCGGCCGGTGCGGCGCTGCATCTCGGCGCCCGGGTCGATCGGGTGACCTTCGATCAGGACCGCGTGAGCGGATTTGCTGCTGCCGGCAGCGCCGTGACGCTCGGCCCGCTCGACAGCGTGATCGTCGCTGCGCCGGCCTGGGTGGCGGAACGGCTGCTGCCGGGGCTGACCGTGCCGCCGCCGGGGCCGGCCATCGTCAATCTGCATTTCCAACTCGACGGGCCGGTGCGATTGCCGGGCGGCCTGCCCTTCGCCGGGCTGGTCGGGGGAACCGCGGAATGGCTGTTCGCCCGTGACGACCTGCTGTCGGTCACCGTCAGCGACGCGGATGCGCTGGCCGATCTGCCGGCCGAGGAGATCGCCGGCCGCCTGTGGGCGGAGATCGCCCCACACCTGCACCCGGCACCGCGACTCGGGGACCCGATTCCGCCCGTCCGCGTGGTGAAGGAGCGGCGGGCGACCCCCGACCAGTCTCCCGAATCGGTGATGCGCCGACCGGGGACGCGGACGCGCTGGAGCAACCTGACGCTGGCCGGCGACTGGACGGAAACGGGACTTCCCGCCACCTTGGAGGCCGCCGTGCGCTCGGGAAACCGGGCGGCGGAGGCCACTTTGTCGAATGGAAATAACCCTATACGACGTTCGAGAGTGTTTCCGGCCTTCACAAGCTTCCGTCATCGGCCTATTTGGACGGACGGAGGTGCCGTGCCCGCAAGGCACGGCCCGGAAGGACAATCAAATAAGAGAGGGTAAATCAAATGGCGTTCGAACTTCCGCCGCTTCCGTATGCGTACGACGCTCTGGCTCCGTACATCTCGTCGGAGACCCTGCACCTGCATCATGACAAGCACCACCAGACCTACGTCACCAACCTGAACAACCTGACCAAGGACACCCCGCTGGCCGACGCCAGCCTGGAGGAGGTCATCAAGGCCTCTGCCGGCGATTCGTCCAAGGTCGGCATCTTCAACAACGCCGCCCAGGTGTGGAACCACACCTTCTTCTGGCAGTGCCTGAAGAAGGACGGCGGCAAGATGCCGGCCGCCCTGGAGCAGCGCATCGTCGCCGACTTCGGCAGCGTCGAGAAGTTCAAGGAAGAGCTGACCCAGGCCGCCCTGACCCAGTTCGGCTCGGGCTGGGCCTGGCTGTACCTGGACGGCGGCAAGCTGAAGGTCGGCAAGACCGGTAACGCCGACACCCCGCTGGCGCACGGCCAGAAGCCGCTCTTCACCATCGACGTGTGGGAGCATGCCTATTACGTCGATTTCCAGAACCGCCGCGCCGATTTCGTGAAGGCGGTCATCGACAACCTCGCCAACTGGGACTTCGCCGCCGAGCAGCTGGCCGCGTAACGTTTCCTGTCGAGGTATGAAAAAGCAAAGGCGCCCTTTCGGGCGCCTTTGTCATTTCCGGTAAGAGTATTCGGATTTATACCGGCAGCATCGCCGCAGCCACCCGCCGACCTTCGGCAAGCAGGACATTGTAGGTCCGGCACACCGCACGGCTGTCCATCAGCTCCACCACGATGCCCTGCTCGCGCAGGGCCAGGCGCAGGGCCTTCGGAATCATCCGCATGGTGCCACCGGTGCCGAGCAGCAGAATCTCCACCTTCGGCTCCGCCGCCAGCACCGGCCCAAAATCCTCCACCGACAGGGAGGCGGCGTCGGTCACCCCCCACGCCAGGGTGCGGTCGGGCAGGACGATCACCGCGCCGACGCGCCACTGGCCGGAAATGCAGAACTGTCCCGGACCGTAGCCGTCGATGACCTGACGGTCCGACGGGATCATCGGCATGATGTCGGCCATACTGCCCTCTCCTTCCCCAAACGTCCGGCGTTACGGCGTGGTCGCCGGGGTGTTGCCCGCCGAAGCGGCATCGGGAGAACCGCGCCGCAGGCGATTCTCGCCGAGGAACAGCAAGATGGGGGCGGCAATGAACACCGACGAGCTGGTCGCAAGGATAACGCCGAAGATCAGCACGATGCCGAAGTCCTGCAGCGCCTCGCCGCCGAACAGCGCCAGCGGAATGATCGACAGCAGCGTGCAGACCGAGGTGCCGACGGTGCGGTTCAGCGTCTCGTTGATCGACATGTCGATCAGGTCGCGCAGCGGCATCTTCTTGTAGATGCGCAGATTCTCGCGCATGCGGTCATAGACCACGACCTTGTCGTTCACCGAGTAGCCCATGACGGTCAGGATCGCCGCCACGGCCGTCAGGTTGAACTGGATGTCGGTGATGGCATAGAAACCGACGATCTTGGTGATGTCGAGGATCAGCGTCACCACCGCGCCGAAGCCGAACTGCCATTCGAAGCGGAACCAGATGTAGACCAGCATCGCCAGCATGGCGAGGCCCAGCGCCAGCATGCCGTTGGCGAACAGCTCGCCGCTGACCGACGCGCCGACGGCTTCGACACGGCGGACCTGGGTGCCGGGGATGGACTGCGCCAGCGTGTTGCGCACCTTGTCGGCGGCGACCTGCTGGGCGGCGTCGTCGCCGGGCTGCCGTTCGAGACGGATCAGCACGTCCTGCGGCGACCCGAACTCCTGCAACGCCACCTGCCCCATACCGAGGCCGGACAGCGTATGGCGGAGCGAGGCGAAGTCGGCGGCCTGCGGCGTGCGGGCTTCGATGACGATGCCGCCACGGAAGTCGATGCCGTAATTCAGGCCGGGATGGAAGAACAGGACGATGGACGCGATTGACAGGATCGCCGACACGACGAGGCCGGCGATGCGGCCGTTCATGAAGGGGATCTTGGTGTTGTCGGGGACGAGGCGGAGATGGAACATCGGAAGACCTCTCAGACCGGCAACACGGCCGGACGCGTCCGGCGCAGCCACGTCACCATCATCAGGCGCACAAGCACCGTGGCGGTGAACATGGAGATGAGGATGCCGAAGGTGATGGTGACGGCGAAGCCCTTGATGGTGCCGGTGCCGAAGACGAACAGCAGCGCCATCTTGATGGCCGTCGTCAGGTTGCTGTCGACGATGGTGCTGTAGGCGCGGCTGAAGCCGGCCTCCATCGAGGCGAAGACCCCACGGCCCTTCTTCGTCTCCTCGCGGATACGCTCGTTGATCAGGATGTTGGCGTCGACCGCCAGACCCAGCGACAGCAGCACACCGGCGATGCCGGGCAGCGTCAGGGTGGCTTGCAGCAGCGACAGCGCAGCGAGCGTCAGCACGAGGTTGATGAACAGCGCCGAGCAGGCGAAGGCGCCGAACAGCCCGTAGCAGGCGATCATGTAGATGCAGACCATCACGAAGCCGACGACGACGGCGGTCAGGCCGGCGCGGATCGAATCGGCACCCAGGTCGGGACCGACGGTCCGCTCCTCGATCACCTTCAGCGGGGCCGGCAGCGCGCCGGCACGCAGCAGGACGGAGAGGTCGTTGGCGTTGGCGGCGGTGAAGTTGCCGCTGATCTGGCCGCGGCCGCCGGTGATCGGCTCGCGGATCACGGGTGCGCTGATGACCTTGTTGTCGAGCACGATGGCGAAGGGCCGGCCGACATTCTGCTTGGTCACCTCGGCGAACCGGTTGGCGCCGGCGGTGTTGAACTCGAAGTTCACCACCCATTCGCCGGTCTGCGGGTTGGTGCCGGCCGACGCGTTCTGCAACGTGGCGCCGTCGACCTCGACCTTCTTGCGGATGACGTATTTGGACTGGTAGCGGTCGCCCTCGGTCGACGGCAGGATCTCGGACCCCGGAGGAGCGCGACCGGTGCTGGGATCGGCGTTCACGTCGACCAAGCGGAAGGTCATCTTGGCGGTGGTGCCGAGCAGCCGCTTGATGCGGTCGGGATCCTCGACGCCGGGCAACTGGACCAGAATGCGGTCGTTGCCCTGGCGGGCGATGGTCGGCTCGTTCACGCCGGTCTCGTCGATGCGGCGGCGCACGATCTCGATCGACTGCTCGATGGCCTGGGTGGCGCGGTCGCGCAGGGCGACCTCGCTCAGCGCCACGGTCACCGTGCCGCCGTTGACGGTCACGTCGAGGTCCGGCTGACCGCCGCCCAGAGCCGTGCGGCCAACCGGGCTGGAGAGCTGGCGCAAGGCCTTCACCGCCTCCTCGGCCTGGGCCGGGTCGCGCAACTGGACGGTCACGGCGCGCTCGCCGGCGTTCAGCGCGGTATAGCCGACATTGGCGGTGCGCAGCTGCTGCCGAGCGCCGTCCACCAGACCTTCCACGCGGTCGCGGATGACGGTGGCCATGTCGACTTCAAGCAACAGATGCGATCCGCCGCGCAGGTCGAGACCCAGCGACACCCGGGTGTTGGCGTACCAGGACGGCAGCGCCGCCAGCGTGTCGCGGCCCATGAAGTTGGGCAGCATCAGGATGAACCCGGCGATGCAGGTCGCCAGGATCAGGTAAATCTTCCAGCGCGAAAAATAGAGCATGCGTCACTCGAATCCGATCAGACACCCGGTCCGGGCGACCGCCCCGCCCCGTCGAGGGGGCGAGCGGCCGGGCCGGACGGGAAGCGCCTTCGGGCCGACCCGTGGAAGAGGGGCCCGGCTGCGGCTTACTTGCGGCCGAACAGCTTGCCGATCCCGCCGGCGGCGGTGGTGTCGGCCGGCTTGGCCTCGCCATCGACGGTCGGCGCGGTGTCGCCGCCGGACTTGCCGGCCGGCTCGGTCTTGGCGAGAACGAGGTTCACGGTGGAGCGCAGGCAGCGCACGCGCACGTTCTCCGCAATCTCGACGGTGATCTCGTCGTCGGTGCCGACCTTGGTCACGATACCGATGATGCCGCCGCCGGTCACGACGCGGTCGCCACGGCGGATGGCCGACAGCATGGTCTTATGCTCCTTCATCTTCTTCTGCTGCGGACGGATCAGCAGGAAGTAGAAGACGACGAAGATCAGGATCAGCGGCGCGAACTGGACGAGCATGTCACCGCCGCCGCCAGCCGAGGCCGCCGTCTGTGCATAAGCCGTCGAAACGAACATCTGGAAGCTCCTTACAGGTTTGGTCTCGGCACCGGATCGGCGTTCCGCCGGGACGCCGCGACTATAGCCGCCCATGACCGGGATGCAATGGTGATGCGCCACAATCCGCGGGCGCACCACAGCTTGTGTGCTTGCCTTGCTGTGTTACGGTGCGAAGGCGTCGGAAAGATGGCTGCGCGGGCACCCACTTTCCATGGAACATCCAGAAAAAATTTCCGGAAAATTATGTCGCACTCAATCAAAAGCCCTGGCGATCAGTCCGGTGCCGATCAGGCGCTCGTCCCCTTGCTGACCCGCATCGCCGAGGCGCTGGAACGTCTCGCCCCGCCGCCGGACCGGCCGCTGGACTTCGGTGCGGCGGATGCCTTCGTCTGGCACCCCGATCCCGACCGTCTGGAAGGGGTGCCGGTGGTCAACCGCGTCGACATCATGCTTCTTCAGGGCATCGAGCGGCAGCGCGAGATCCTGCTGGAAAACACCCGCCGCTTCGCCGCCGGCCTGCCGGCCAACAACGCCCTGCTGTGGGGTGCCCGCGGCACCGGCAAAAGCTCGCTGGTCAAGGCCGCCCACGCCGCCATCTGCACGGAGCGGCCGGGCGAACTGGCACTGGTCGAGATCCACCGCGAGGACATCCCCACCCTGCCCCGCCTGCTGACCCGGTTGAAGGGCGAGGCCCGCCGCTTCATCCTGTTCTGCGACGACCTGTCCTTCGACCATGACGATGCCCATTACAAGTCGCTGAAGGCGGTGCTGGATGGCGGCATCGAAGGGCGGCCGGACAATGTGGTGTTCTACGCCACCTCGAACCGCCGGCACCTGATGCCGCGCGACATGATCGAGAACGAGCGGTCGACCGCCATCAACCCGGCGGAAGCGGTGGAGGAGAAGGTGTCGCTGTCCGACCGCTTCGGTCTGTGGCTGGGCTTCCACAACTGCGACCAGGACACCTATTTCGCGATGATCGAGGGCTATGTCCGCCATTTCGGCCTGGAGATCCCGGAGGACCGGCTGCGCGCCGAGGCCGTCGAATGGTCGGTCACGCGCGGAAGCCGGTCGGGCCGGGTGGCCTGGCAATTCATCCAGGACTTGGCTGGCCGCCTCGGGAAGTCCCTTCGCTGACCTTGCGGTCCATCTGGTCGCTCGGGTCGACGGCCTGGCTGCCTTTGCGCAGCTCGAAATGCAGCTGGGGCGAGGACACGCCGCCGGTCTGCCCGACCCGGGCGATCACCTGCCCCCGCTTCACCGAAGCGCCGCGCTCCACCTCGATCTTGTCGAGGTGGGCGTAGGCGGTGATCCAGCCGTCGGAATGCTTCAGCAGCAGCAAGTTGCCGAAGCCGCGCAACTCGTTGCCGGCATAGGCAACCACGCCGTTGTCGGCGGCGACCACGGCGGTCCCCTTCGCCGCCGCGATGTTCAGCCCGTCATTGTGCAGACCGTCCGGCTTCGGCCCATAGCCGGAGATCAGCTTGCCCTTCACCGGCCACAGGAAACGGGCGCCGCCACGCGGCGGCGGGGCGCCGACCTCGGCCTTCGGCTCCGGCTTCGGTGGCGCAGCGGCGGCAACCTCCTGCTGCGGAGCGGCGGCAGGCGGAGCGGGTTGTGCGGCTGGTGCCGGAATCGGCGTTGCCGCCGGCTTGCTGCCGGGCGGACGCAGCAGGGTCGGCGCCTGGCCCGGCTGATAGGCGGTATCGCCGGCGGCGGCGGGAGGAGCCGGGACAGGTTCCGGCGCGGCCCCAGGCTTGGACGGCGGCGGCAGCGGCGTGGCGGCGATGCCGCCGGAGGACGTGGAGCCGGAGGAGGACGCGCCGGGCGGCGGAAGCTCGGCCGCCTGCACCGACCCGCGGCCGGCGGGCGAACCCTGCGGCGTCAGCGGCACGGCACCGCCGGAGGCGATCCCGGAAGCGACCATGGTCCCATTGCTGTCATTGCTGCCCGGCAGGCGCAGGGGCTGGCCGACCTGCACCGCATAGGGCGGGGCCAAGTTGTTCAGCCGGCTCAGTTCGCTGACGTCGACATTGTGCATCCGGGAGATGCTGTAGAGGCTGTCGCCCTTCTGCACGATGTACTGGCGCGAGGTCGGCAGCACCAGCCGCTGCCCGACTTCCAGCCGGTAGGGCGGAGCCAGCTTGTTCGCCTCGATCAGGTCGCGCAGCGGCACATTGTATCGGCGCGACAGGCTGTAGGCGCTGTCGCCCTTCTGCACGCTGATGGCGCCGCCAGCCGAATCCGGCACCTCGGAAACCGTGGTGAAGGGGGCAAGCCCCCCCACCCGCTCGCAGGCACCGAGCGCCAGGACGGCGGCGGACAGAACAAGGGCGGGCAGGACGCGCTTGGAAAATGCGGGTTTCATGCGGAACGGACCGATTGCGGCGGGTCGGACAGCAGCGGAACGAAACGGACGGGCCACAGGTCCTCCCGGATAAGGCCAGCTTCGGAGCGCCGGAAACGCACGACCCTCTGGTCGCGGTGATCGGTCCCCAACGGAATGACCAAGACACCATCAATGGCGAGTTGATCCGTCAAGTCTTTTGGCGGCTCCGGCCCACCGGCGGCTGTGACCAGTATACGGGCGAAGGGCGCCTGCTCCGGCCAGCCCCGCGTCCCGTCGCCGAGCCGCGTGGTGATGTTGCCGATGTCGAGCACCCGGAACCGCCCCTCGGCCTCACGCAGAAGCGGCTTCAGCCGCTCGATGGTGAAGACCCGGCGGCAGAGCCGCGACAGCACCGCCGCCTGATAGCCGGAACCGGTTCCGACCTCCAGGACAAGATGTCGCGGGAGCAGTTCCAGCGCCTGGGTCATCAGGCCGACCACCAGCGGCTGGCTGATGGTCTGGCCCTGATCGATCGGCAGCGCCGTGTCCTCCCACGCCCGATCCTGGAAGGCCTCCGGGACGAACAGCTCGCGCGGGATCCGCTCGATGGCCGCCAACACGTGCGTGTCGGTGACGCCGGCCCCGCGAAGGGCCATCAGCAAGCGGATCTTGCGCGGGTTGTATGTCACACGAAGGCCTGCCTCAACGTCTGCAACGTCGGCGTATGAGTGAGGTCGAGATAGACGGGCGTCACCGAGATGCCGCCGTTGAAAACGACATGGATGTCGGTGTCGTCCGCCACGTCGGCTTCGCCGCGCAGCGTGCCGATCCAGATGTAGGGCTTGCCGCGCGGGTCGACACGCTCGAGCAGCTCGTCGCCGATCTTGCGCTTGCCGTGGCGCACCACCTGGATGCCGGTCACCTCCGCGGCCGGGCGGGCCGGGAAGTTGACGTTCAGCAGCACGTTCTTCGGCCAGGCCACCGTCACCGCCTTGCGCACCACGTCGGCGCCATGGGCGGCGGCGGCGGACCAGTCGATCGGCTGGCCCGGCTCGTAATGCTGGCTCATGGCGATGGCCGGCACGTTCAGCAGGGTCGCCTCCATCGCCGCGGCGATGGTGCCGGAATAGGTCACGTCCTCGCCGATGTTGGAGCCCTGGTTGACGCCGGACAGAACCAGCGTCGGACGGGCGTCCTTCATCACATGGTTCACCGCCAGCAGCACGCAATCGGTCGGCGTGCCGTCGACGGTGAAGCGGCGTTCATCCAGTTTGCGCAGGCGCAGCGGCCGGTTGATGGTCAGCGAATGGCTGGCCGCCGACTGCTCCATCTCCGGCGCCACGACCCAGACGTCGTCGGACAGCTCGTGCGCGATGGCTTCCAGGACCTTTAATCCCTGGGCATGGATGCCGTCGTCGTTGGTGACGAGGATCCGGGTCCGGGACAGGTCGAGCGGCAGGTCGAACATCAGATGGAAATCCTCTCCACTCCGCGCATGTAGGGACGGAGCGCTTCAGGAACCAGGATCGAACCGTCGGGCTGCTGGTAATTCTCCAGAACCGCGATCAGGCAGCGCCCGACCGCCACACCCGATCCATTGAGGGTGTGCATGAACTGAGTTTGCTTCTCGCCCTTGGGCCGGCAACGGGCTTTCATCCGCCGGGCCTGGAAATCGCCGCAATTGGAAATGCTGGAGATCTCGCGGTAGGCGTTCTGGCCCGGCAGCCAGACCTCGACGTCATAGGTCTTGCGCGAGGAGAAGCCCATGTCGCCGGTGCACAGCACGATGGTGCGGTAAGGCAGGCCCAGCCGCTCCAGGACCGTCTCGGCGCAGCGGGTCATGCGCTGATGCTCGTCCTCCGACTGTTCCGGGGCGGTGATGGCGACCATCTCCACCTTCCAGAACTGATGCTGGCGGATCATGCCGCGGGTGTCGCGCCCGGCCGACCCTGCTTCCGCCCGGAAGCAGGGGGTCAGCGCGGTGTAGCGCAGCGGCAGCTCCTCAGACGCCACGATCTGGTCGTTGACCAGATTGGTCAGCGGCACCTCGCTGGTCGGGATCAGGTAATGGTCGCTGGAGGTGGTCTTGAACAGATCCTCCTCGAACTTCGGCAGCTGGCCGGTGCCGAACAGGGCGGTGTCGCGCACCATCAGCGGCGGCGCGATCTCGGTGAAGCCGTGCTCGCTGGTGTGGATGTCCAGCATGAAGTCGGCGAGCGCGCGTTCAAGACGGGCCAGACCGCCCTTCAGCACGGTGAAGCGGGCGCCGGACATGCGGGCCGCCGCCTCGAAGTCCATCAGGCCCAGCGCCTCGCCCAGCTCGTAATGCTGCTTGGGGTTGGCGATGTCGGGCGGCGTGCCCCAGCGGCGAACCTCGACGTTGGCGGTCTCGTCCGGGCCGTCCGGCACGTCGTCGGCCGGGATGTTGGGGATGCCCGCCAGGATGGCGTCGAGTTCCGCACCGAGTGCGCGTTCCTCCTCCTCCACCTGGGGTAGGCGGTCCTTCAGGGTCGCCATCTCGTCCAGGATCGGCTGGGCATCGCGCCCCTCGCGCTTGGCGAGGCCGATTTCCTTTGCCGCCTCGTTCCGGCGGGCCTGCATCTCCTGCATCTGGGTCTGCGCGGCGCGGCGGCGGCTGTCGAGGTCGAGCACGGAGGACGACATCGGCGCCAGTCCCCGGCGGCCAAGGCCGCGGTCGAAGGCTTCGGGATTCTCACGGATGGCGCGAAGGTCGTGCATGGCTCGAACAATCAACGAATTGTGTGGGGCACTGGTTATACGGCGCGACCCCGCCAAGGTCCAGTGCGAGGCCACAGCGCCGGTCGGTACGGATGGAGTCGGCCATCGTCGGTGCCCCCGATGATACCGCGCATCGGGGGCTCTGCTCAGGCAGCCGGCTTGGTCAGCACGGCGACGGACTGTCCCAGGGCATGGCCGCCCCAGCGCGGGTCGTGGGAATCGACGAAGGCGACCTGCGGACACCCCAGGTGGGCGGCCCAGCGCGAGATCGCATTGCGTTCGATGAAGACGTTCAGGTGCGGGAGGACCGACTGCCGACGGGCCGCAACCGTGTCGGTAAAGATCGTCCAGTGGTTCGGATCGGCGAATTCCAGAAACGAGAAGATGATGCGACCGCCCGGCTTCGCGGCACGCACGAGGTCCATCAGATACAGAAAGGAATCCTCGTGCCTGAGATGGGTGAAGACGCTGAAGGCGCAGCAGATGTCGGCGAAGGCGTCGGGCACCGGGATGGACAGCCCGTGATTCAAAAGGAATCGGTAATGCGGCGGTGCCTTGGAGGCGGCGAACCGAAGAAGATCGTCGACAACGTCCACCCCGAGATATTCGACACCCCACTTCTGTGACAGCGCCGTGGACAGACGACCGCTGCCACATCCGAAATCCAGAACGGACATACCGTTCGCCAATCCATGCTGCTCCAGCACCTGGCATTCGATATGGCCGAAAATCTCGTAGGCCCCGCCAACCGCCTTGCTCATCGCCACATCGATGGGATCGACGCTCTTCAAAGCCGCAACCAGCTTCTCGTAATCATCGACGAAATATTCTTTTTCCATTACCGGTCTCGACAAAAGGAGAGCAATCGATCGTACTGCGGCTGCCGCAGCCACGGTGTTCGAACCGTTTCCGATGGACCATAGAACGGAAATCAAACCCTGAAAAGCCGCGAAGCAGCCAAGTATCGGCTGGACTCGATTCCGCACCGGCTATCCCGGTCGGGGACCGGATGTCGTCGGATTGCGTCCGGAGCATGACGGACAAGACTTTGGGAGCTTGGACAATTTTTCCCTCGGCGCACAATGTCCGCCGGCCGTTCGCATGGCAGCGTGGCGAATCTTCTGAAGCGCAGCAGGGCTTTTTGGCAGTGAGGGATTGTGGCAGAGCAGGATAATGAATCGCCCGCTTACCTGGTGTCGGGCACTCCGGCCTACCGGCGCGCCAGCCGCATCCTGTTCGTCGCCGGCTTCTCCACCTTCGCCACTCTCTATTGTGTCCAGCCGCTGCTGCCCGACTTCGTGCGCGAGTTCGGTGTAACGCCGGCGGAATCGAGCCTGTCGCTGTCGTTGACCACCGGCATCCTGGCGGTGGCGCTGCTGGTGGCCGGCGCCATTTCCGACGGGATCGGCCGGAAGCCGGTGATGGTCGCGGCATTGCTCGGCGCCGGCATCCTCGGGATCGTCGGCGCACTGATTCCGGGCTGGCATGGCTTCCTGGCCGTGCGGGCGCTGGAGGGTCTGGCACTGAGCGGCCTGCCCGCTGTGGCGATGGCCTACGTCTCCGAAGAGGTCGATCCGAAGTCGGCCGGCGTCGCCATGGGACTCTATATCGGCGGGACGGCCATCGGCGGCATGTCGGGCCGGGTGCTGACCGCCGTCCTCACCGATCTCGGCAGCTGGCGGCTGGCGGTCGGGGTGGTCGGTGCGCTGGCGGTTGCAGCCGCTGTCACGGTCTGGTTCGCCCTGCCGCCGTCGCGGCACTTTGTCCGCCGCGCCGCCGGGCTGCCGGCCCTGGTGCGGGCTTGGCGTGGATTGCTGACCGATCCGGCTCTGCTCGGGCTCTTCTCGCTCGGCTTCCTGCTGATGGGCGGCTTCGTCACCGTCTTCAACTATATCGGCTTCCGCCTGAGCGAGCCGCCGTTCGAACTGCGTCCGGCCATCGTCGGCGCGGTGTTCCTTGTCTACAGCTTCGGCGTCGTCAGTTCCCCGCTGTTCGGCGGCTGGTCTGGCCGATTCGGATCGAACCGCACGCTGGCGGCGGCGGTGGCCCTGATGGTGACCGGGCTGGCGCTGATGGAGATCGACAGCCTGTTCGTCATCGCCTTCGGCATCGCCCTGTTCACCTTCGCCTTTTTTGGCGCCCATTCCATCGTGTCGGCCTGGATCGGCCGCCGCGCCGCGATGGCGCGCGGCCAAGCCTCCTCCATCTATCTGTTCTGTTATTACCTGGGCTCGACGCTCGCCGGGACGCTCGGCGGGCTGTTCTGGCATGGCTATGGCTGGACCGGGGTGGCCGCCTTCGTCAGCCTTCTGCTGACGGTTGCGGTGGGGGTGACGGTCGGCCTGCAACGCAGCCGCTGACGGCCGAGCTGCGGTACAGCCGCCGATGCGCGGCGAACGGTCGCGGCTGCGATTCGGCTTATTGCGCTGCGCCGGACGGCGCTTCACGGTGTGCGTGTCCATTCGGCGGGAGTGCGCGCGGTGAGCGATCTGACCGTATATCTGGAAAGCGATGCCCGCCGGCCGGAACTCCGCACGTCCGATGCGGCCCTGATCGCGGCTCATCTCGCCCATGCCGGTATTCTATGCGAGCGCTGGAACGCCGATACGCCCCTCCCCGCCGATAGCGATGCGGATGCCGTGCTGCACGCCTATGCTGTCCCCATCGAGCGGCTGAAGCAGGCGCGCCGCTTCCTCACGGCGGATGTCGTCCGCGTCACCCCACAGACGGATGGCATCGCCGCATTGCGTGCCAAATTCCTGGACGAACACACCCATGACGAGGACGAGGCGCGATTCTTCGTCGAGGGTGCCGGCGCCTTCTACATCCATCTGAAGGCCCGCGTCTTCCGCGTGGTGTGCGAGGCCGGCGATCTGCTGAGCATTCCCGCCGGCACGCCGCACTGGTTCGACATGGGGCCGAAGCCGCGCTTCACCACCATCCGTTTCTTCGGCCGTCCCGACGGTTGGGTGGCCACCCCGACCGGCGACGCCATCGCCGCGCGCTTCCCGCCCTTCGAGCCGGAAGCTGCGCAGGCGGCCTGAATCCGCCCCATTCCCGCCTCAAAAAATTCACTTGAATCACGGGCGGAAAAGCGTAAATCAATCGGCACGACGCACCCGCACGTGCCTATGGCCCTCTGTGGTTATGCTACGACGTACCGCGTCCTTTTTGGCAGAACCGACCATTCCAGTGGGTCGGTCCCGAGAGGGAGGTCAGTATGTACGCTGCCCACGGTGGGGCTGTGAGACGGTAGCCCTTTAGCCGGTAAACGACGCGCTGTTGCCTGGAGCTTCACAGCCCGGGGCCGCTGCTCGCACCGGCTTTTTCCGTCTCCCCCCCTTCCAAAATCCGATCGATCGCCGATTCCGCTGCGCCACCCGCGCCCAGTCCTGTGCTGGCCGGCTCGTGACGCGGCCGGGGATCGCCGTCTGCTCACCGGACCGGCTTGCGCGCCGCCGTCCGGGGATAGGAGTGCGCCATGGGTTTCCTGCGTTCCCGTTCCGCCGTCACCCCGCTGCGCCGCGTCGGCCTGAACGACAGCAGCGCCGTTTCTCTGTCCACCGGCCGCCGCTCCACCGTGGCGCAGGCCGTCGCCCTGCACCGCCCGGAAGAGCCGATGCACTGCATCCGTCCCGGCGTGCTGGCCGACACCGCCGACAGCTTCCTGAAGGCATTCGCCGGTGCGACCGATGCGGTCGCCCGTGGCGGCGACGTGCTCTATGCCGTGAAGTGCAACCCCGAGCCGGCGGTGCTGCGCGCCCTGTGGGCCGGCGGCGTGCGCCATTTCGACGTCGCCTCCCCCGGTGAGATCCGCCTGATCCGCCAGATGTTCCCGGACGCCGTCCTGCATTACATGCACCCGGTCAAGGGCCGTCAGGCGATCCGCAACGCCTATCACCAGTATGGCGTCCGCGACTTCGTCCTCGACAGCCGGGAAGAGCTGGACAAGATCCTGGAGGAGACGGACGGCGCCGCCGACCTCGGCCTCGTCGTGCGGCTGTCGCTGCCGAAGGGCAACGCCGTCTACGACCTGTCCGGCAAGTTCGGCGCCGCCATCACCGATGCGGTGGAGCTGCTGCGCGCCGCCCGCGCGGCGGCGGCGAAGGTCGGGCTGTCCTTCCATGTCGGCTCGCAGATGCTCGACCCGTCGGCCTATGAGCGTGCCATTGCGCTGGCCGGCTATGTCATCGCCGAGAGCGGCATCGACCTCGACGTCCTGGACGTCGGCGGCGGCTTCCCGGTGTCCTATCCGGGCGTCACCCCGCCGCCGCTCGGCGACTTCATGGCCGCCATCGCCCGCGGCATCGCCGCCATCGACCTGCCGGCGCAGTGCCGCCTGTGGTGCGAGCCCGGCCGCGCGCTGGTCGCCCCCGGCGTCTCGCTGGTGGTTCAGGTGGTGAAGCGGCGCGGCAGCGAGCTGTTCATCAATGACGGCGTCTATGGCGCGCTGTCGGACGCCGGCGTGCCCGGCTTCCGCTTCCCGGCACGGCTGATCCGCCCGTTCGAGGCGATGACCGATGCCGGGGATGAGGCCTTCAGCTTCTACGGCCCGACCTGCGACAGCGCCGACAAGATGGCCGGCCCCTTCCACCTGCCGGCCGACGTGAAGGCCGGGGACTGGATCGAGCTGGGGCAGCTCGGCGCCTATGGCTCCTGCCTGCGCACCGCCTTCAACGGCTTCGACCAGGCGCGCGTCGTCGAGGTGTCGGACGCCCCCCTGCTCGCCACTCCCGGTTACCAGCTTCGCTCCTGCGCTGCCTGAAGGCGAAGCCGGTTTCTGTGGATAAAGCGTAAAGACATCCGTAACATTCAGTTGCCCGGCGCGTCCCGTTTCCGCTTCTCCGAAGTGGGCGGGAGCGCCGGGTTATGTCGTCGGCCTAAACTACCTCGGGGAGACAAAAAATCATGGCCCTGGACACGAAGCTCTGCACGTTCACAGGCCGCATGGTCATCGTTGGATTCGGTTCGATTGGCCAGGGTGTCTTGCCGCTGCTTCTCCGTCACATCGACGGACTTACGGCCGACCGAATCACCATCGTCACCGCCGAGGAGCGCGGGCGCGAGGAAGCGGAGCTTTACGGCGTCGCCTTCCACAACAACCCGCTCGACAACGACAATTTCTTCCAGGTTCTGAAGCCGCTGATCGACAAGGGCGATTTCCTGGTCAACCTGTCGGTCGACGTTTCGTCGCTTGCGTTGATCGAGTTCTGCCAGCGGGTCGGCGCCTTCTACACCGACACCTGCACCGAACCGTGGGCGGGTGGCTACACCGATTCCAGCCTGTCGCCGTCGCTGCGCTCCAACTATGCGCTGCGCGAATCGGCGCTGGCGCTACGCGGCCGTTACGAGGGCGGCCCGACCGCGTTGATCACCCATGGGGCGAATCCGGGTCTGGTGTCGCATTTCGTCAAGCAGGCACTGCTGAACATCGCCGCCGACACCGGCGTGGAAACCGATGTCCCGACCGACCGCGACGGCTGGGGACGGCTGGCGCAGAGGCTTGGCATCAAGACCATCCATGTGGCCGAGCGCGACACCCAGGTGTCGAACCAGCCCAAGCGGATCGGCGAGTTCGTCAACACCTGGTCGATCGACGGCTTCGTCAGCGAAGGCTGCCAGCCGGCCGAGCTGGGATGGGGCACGCACGAGAAGGACTTGCCGCCCGACGGCCGCCGGCACGAATTCGGCTGCGACGCCGCCATCTACCTGATGCGCCCCGGCGCGGCGACCCGCGTGCGCACCTGGACCCCGCTGGAGGGGCCGTTCCACGGCTTCCTCATCACCCACAGCGAGGCGATCTCGATCTCCGACTATTTCACGGTGCGCGACGGCGACCGCGTCGTCTACCGGCCGACCTGCCACTATGCCTATCACCCCTGCGACGACGGGGTGATGTCGCTGCATGAGCTGGCCGGCAAGAATTACAACATGCAGGCCGAGCAGCGGCTGATGATGCATGAGATCACCGGCGGCATGGACGAGTTGGGCGTCCTGCTGATGGGGCATCCCAAGGGCGCCTACTGGTTCGGCTCGCGGCTGGACATCGACACGGCGCGCTCGCTGGCGCCCTACAACAACGCGACCTCGATGCAGGTGACTTCCACCGTTCTCGGCGGCATCGTCTGGACGCTGGAGAACCCGAATCGGGGGTTGGTGGAACCGGACGAGGTCGACTTCCGCCGGGTGCTGGACATTGCCACCCCCTATCTCGGCGAGGTTGTCGGCGCCTATGGCGACTGGACTCCGCTGCAGGACCGCAATGTCCTGTTCCCGGAAGACATCGACGAGGACGATCCCTGGCAGTTCAAGAACTTCCGGGTGAATTGAGAGACGTTGGATGAAGCACCGCAGCCCCCGAAGCCGGTTCCGGCACGGCGGCTGCGGCAGCGCTGCCACAGGGGGGACGGCGACACGGTGACATTGCCCGCGGAAGGGTCTTGAAACCGTTGACTTGGGCTTTCGCTTCCCCCAATCGTTCCGACATGCCCAAGCACGTCTCCCGGCGCGCCCGCGCCAAAGCTCCGACCGTCGCCAACCCCATCCTGCGCTCCGGCATCGTCGGGCTGATGGTGGCGTGTGGGGTCGCCGCCGTGGATCTGGCCCTTCCGGATTCGGCCCATGCCCAGACGCCGGCCAAGCAGGCGCTGACGCCAAAGCCGACTCCCAAGCCGGCCGATGGGCCGCTTCCGGGCAGCAAGCCCGCTGCTCCGGCCGCCCAGACCGGCGCGAGCGGCACCGAATCGAAACAGGACCCCGTCCTGCTGACGGCCGATCAGGTCACCTTCGACGAGGTGAACAGCGTCGTCACCGCCAGTGGCAATGTCGAGCTGGCCCAGGGCAAGCGCAGCGTCCACGCCGACAAGATCACCTACAACCAGAAGACCAAGGTCGTCACCGCTACCGGCAAGATCCGGCTGGTGGAGCCGTCGGGCGACATCGTCTTCGCCGATTACGCAGAGCTGACCGACGATCTGAAGGACGTGTTCATCGAGAACATCCGTGTCCTGATGACCGATAACGGCCGTATGGCCGGCAACGAGGGTGAGCGGCGCGAGGGCCGCCTGACGCGCGTCAGCCGCGGCGTCTACAGCCCTTGCGACCTGTGCAAGGAAGACCCGACCCGTCCGCCGCTGTGGCAGATCCGCGCCGTGCGCATCGTGCACGACAACGAGGAGCACGAGGTCCGCTATCGCGACGCGACGATGGAGATCTTCGGCATCCCGGTCGCCTACACGCCCTATCTGTCGCACCCCGATCCGTCGGTGGACCGCAAGAGCGGGTTCCTGACGCCGTCCTTCGGCAACAGCTCCAATCTCGGCGCGATCCTCAAGACCCATTATTACTGGGACATCGCGCCGGACCAGGACGCCACCTTCGACCTGCATTACTACTCGCAGCAGGGGCCCCTGCTCGGCGGCCAGTACCGCAAGCGGTTTGAGAGCGGCCGGCTGGAGTTGGAAGGTGCCATCACCCGCGGCGACGTGGCCAACACCACCATCGTGCCGAAGGAAACGCGCACCCGCGGCTATGTCGCGGCGCGCGGCCTGTTCGACATCGACGAGACGTGGCGCGCCGGCTTCGACATCAAGCGGGCCAGCGACCCGACCTTCCTGCGGCGCTATTACGATTTCCGCGAGGATTACCTGACCAGCAAGGCCTTCGTCGAAGGCTTCCACGGCCGGAACTATGCGGCGATCACCGGCTACAGCTTCCAGGACATGCGGTACGGCAACCCGATTCCGGAGCCCGTTACCCTGCCCTATGCGCAGTACAACGCGCTGGGCGAACCGGGCAGCCTGCTGGGGGGGCGCTGGTCTTTCGACACGAGCCTGCTGGCGGTGTCGCGCTTCCGGAACGCCGGCCCCGACACCCAGCGCGTCATGGTCCAGCCGGGGTGGGAGCGCAACATCGTCTCCAACGCCGGTTTCGTGACGACCCTGTCGGGCAGCGTGCTGGTCGCCGGCTACAAGGCACAGCAGTTCAACTACAACGACCCGACGGTCCGCGGCGACGACACCATCAGCCGCTTCCGCTTCTTCCCGCAGGGGCAGGCCACCGTCCGCTATCCCTTCGTCCGCTATGGCGAAAGCTCGTCCCAGCTGGTGGAGCCCATCGGCCAGCTGACCTTTGCGCCGAAGCTGCCGAACGGCCGCCTCTTCCCGAACGAAGACAGCCTGGATGTCGAGTTCGACGATGTGAACCTGCTTCAGCCCAACCGTTTCACCGGAATCGACCGGCTGGACGACGGCATGCGCTTCACCTACGGCTTGCGCGGAGCGATCTACGGCTACACCCAGGGATCGGCCAGCCTGTTCCTGGGCCAGAGCATTCGCCTGAGCGACAGCAGCGCCGGTTTCTCCGGCGATTCGGGCCTGGAGGAGCGGGTTTCCGATTATGTCGGCCGCCTGGATCTGCAGCCCGCCGACTGGCTGGACGTCAATTACGGCTTCCGCGTCGATCACGAGACCTTCCGTCCGCGCCGCCACTCGCTGAACGCCTCGGCCGGCGTGCCGCTGCTGCGTGTGTCGACCTCCTACACCTATGTCGACCAGACGACCTCCCGCACCGCGGTCACCCGCAACCGGGTGGAGCAGGCGAACTTCGGCGTTTCCTCGCAGTTCACCGATCGCTGGAACATCGGCATCGCCCATACCCAGGCGATGGAACCGCAGCCGGGTCCGCGCTCCAGCCTCGCCGTGCTGACCTATGGCGACGAATGCCTGCTGTTCCAGACCATCGCCCGGCGCGACTACACGATCAGCACCACCGGCGAGAAGGATGGCAACACCATCTTCTTCCGTCTGGTCTTCAAGAATGTCGGCGAGTTCAAGAGCCCGGGCATCAACGCCAGCTTCCTGGGCGGCGGGTCGGCCAACCAGTAATAGCGTTTCCTCGGGATAAGACGGCACAAACCAACGGCCAGGGGGTTGCATCCCCTGGCCGTTGCCATTAGCCATTAAGGTCCGACGAGACAGCCCGCCACGACCGAAATCATGACCCTGGGACGTTACGACTACGAAAGACGGTACCGCAAGCGCATGCGGGCCGGCGCGATCAAGTTCATGCTGCTGGCGGCACTCGTGCTGGGGGTCGGGCTTTTCTCCTACCAGATGGGAATCGAGCAGCTGAAGGGCCGCGACGTGACCCTGCGCGAGGAGATCGCCACGCTGTCGCGCCAGAAGGCGGAGCTGGAACTGCTCGCCAGTCAGATGCAGCATGCCGCCCGCACCGCCGAGGCACGCGCGGCGGAACTGGAAGGCCGCCTTCAGCGCGAGGTGCCGACCGGCGATCTCGCCAAGCTGAGCCAGCTGGTGGGGGAGCGGCTGAAAAGCGGGCTGGACGCCAACCGCCTCGCCTTTGTCATCTCGCAGGCCCAGGTGCCGCGAAACTGCCAGCCGACCGACACCAAGCGCTTCACGCTGAGCACCCCGCTGCTGAAGGGCGGCGCACGCGGCGTCACCTTCGGCAATGGAACCGTCACGGTCACCGGCGAGGGGCAATCGGCGCACAACCCGCAAGGCAACGCCGAAAGCTGGTTCGATCCGGGCCAGCCGGTGACGATCCGCATCACCGGCATGGGCGGCAAGGGCACCACGGTCAGCGGCGTTCTGCCTCTGCACCAGTCGCTGGTGGTCGACAACAGCGAATACCGCTTCACCATCGCCGCGGCCCAGCGCTCCTTCGTCGAGGTGACCGCCGACCGCTGCGCCTATCCCTGAGGCGGAACGGCGAATCCGCGCGGCGGCTCTCCCGCCGCGTGGATGTCCCACATGGTCGCGAACGCCGATTCGATGGAACGGGCGAACCGGTCGGTATCGAACAGCGGAGCGGTGGCGCAGGCCTGCTCCAGCCGCAGCTTCAGAGCGGCCAACTCGGCAGGCTGTTCCGCCAGCCGTTGCGCCGTCGCCTCATAGGCATCCCAGTCCGCCACCGCCAGTTTGGGCAAACCGACCGCGCGCAGCAGGCTGGCGGCGACCCGCCCGGCAAAGGACCGGCCGGGGACGCTCAGCACCGGCAGCCCGGCCCACAACGCGTCGCTCGCCGTGGTATGGGCCCCGACCGGGGCTGAATCGAGGAACAGGTCGGCCAGCCGGTGGCGCGCCAGATGCGCCGGTCCCGGAAGGCGCGGAGCGAAGATCAGGCGTTCCGGCGCGACACCGCGCTCCGCAGCCGCACCCCGCAGGTTGGCGGCGACCTCGGCCGGCCCGTCCAGCAGCCACAGGACCGATCCCGGCACGCGTTGCAGAATCCGGCACCAGCGACCGAACAGGTCCGGCCCGATCTTGTAGGGCGCGTTGAAGGCGCAGAAGACGAATCCCTCGGCCGGCAGCCCGCAGTCGGCGCGGCCCGGTGTCGGCCCAATGGAGCGTTGCCTGTCGTTCGGCTGGTAGCTGTCGGGCAGATGGACGATGCGCTCGCAGTAGAAACGCTGGTGATCGGCGGGCGCCACCACCGCGTCGGCGATGACGTAGTCGATGGCCGTGCTGCCCAGCGTGCCCGGATAGCCGAGCCACTGCGCCTGAACCGGCGCCGGCCGGTATGCGGCGATGCCCGGGCGGGCGTTCTGGGTGTGGCCTTTCAGATCGACCAGGATGTCGACGCCTGCCTCATGGATCAGCCGGGCTGCGGCCTCGTCGGTCAGGGCCGACAGGTCGAGAAGCCGGTCGAACCCGGCGACCAGCCGCTTGCGCAACGGCCCGCCATCGTCGGGGCCGTAGGAGCAGCCAATGATCTCGAAGCGGTCGCGGTCGTGCCGTTCGATCAGCTCGGCAATCAGCACCGCGGTGGCATGCTCGTGGAAATCGGTGGAGAGATAACCGATCCGCAGCTTGGCGCCGCGGTCGGTGCGCTTCGGAAAGCCGGGCCGGATGCCCCGCGTCTTCCAGCCGGAATAGCGCTCGGCACAGGCACGCTCCAGCGCAGGCCCCGCCCCTTCCCCCAGGACGATCCAGGGGTAAGCCTGCTGCGTCCGCCCCTCCCGTACCAGATCGACCAGCCGGGCGGACAACGCGCCCAGCCCAGCCCAGCGGCAGAGATGGCGGCGTTGCTGTACCAGCTGCGCCAGCACGCCACCGGCATCGGGCAGGCCGATGCGCAAAGCGCGGTCGAAGCCGACGATGCTTGCAGCCGCATCTTCCGCCGGGCCGCCGCGCTGGCCGCGCTCCTTCAACGCAAGGGCAAGGTTGGCCTGTCCCTCCGCCAGATCGGGCATCAGAGACAGGCAGGCACGGAAACCGGCAGCGGCGCGATCCAGATCGCCGCGGTCACGGTGCAGGGCGGCCAGGGCCAGCCGGGCCGGCACCAGCGCGTGGTCAAGCTCCAACGCCCGGCGTAGCGCTGCTTCCGCCTCGTCCAGCCGGCCAAGCTCGCGCAGGAGAACACCCTGGTTGCAGGGCGCCGGTGCGAAACCGGGCATCAGCCGGGCGGCTTCGCCATAGGCCGCGGCAGCCTCCGCCGGACGGCCGAGCGCCTGCAGGGTCACACCCCAATTATAGTGGTTGCCGCCGAAATCGGGGAGCCAATCCAGCGCCTTGCGGTGATGCGCCTCCGCCTCCGCAAGGCGGCCCTGACGCCGCAACGTTTCGCCGAGGTTGGAGCGGGCGACCGCCTCCTCCGGCGTGCCGGCCTGCCCCAGCGTGTCGAGTGCCGCGAACAGCGCCGACAGTAACGCCGCGTCGCCCGCTTTGCCGGCAAGGCGGCGGCGCAGGTCGGCGATGGCGCCCTTGTCGCTCTCCTTAAGGGTCGGCGGCGGCGAGGTCACTTGCGCTGCCACTCGCCCGCGGCGGTCATCACGAATTGTCCGGCCGGGGTGCGCTCGATCAACTGCTGGCCGGCAACCGCCTGGACCTTGTCCAACGCCGTGCCGTTGCCCTTGGCGATCTCCTGATAGCGGGCCAGGCGCTGGGCGTTCACCTGCTGCGCCAAAACCTGGGCGGAGGCGGGCGCGCCCGGAACCACGCCGACCATCCCGTCCGGACGCTCGCCCAGCTGCCCGGCGGCCTTGGCGGCGGCCAGCGCATCCTGGGCCAGCGCCAGTTGCGGCATCGCGACCGCCAGCAGTCCGGCAGCCAGGGTGGAGAGTGCGAGCCGGTTGAAATGCCGGCGGCTGATGGGGCTTCTCGTCATCACTTCTTCCCCTTCGTCGAAGAAGGCGCGGTGTCGGTGGGAAGACCGAACAGGGCGGGGTCGTTGCGGATCGCGTCGTCGACGTCGCGCTCCAGCTTGACCCGCACCTCCTGCTCGATCCGGACGTTCAGGTTGATCTCGATGGGCTTGTCGGGTGCCTCGATCTTCACCGTCGGGGCGCAGGCGGCAACGGAGGCGGAGATCAGCAGGGCAGCTGTCAGGCCTGTGTGGGAAAGTCTGGTAACCATGGTGGCGATCAGTGGTCCTTCTGGTCGGAGCCGGTCATCCGCTCCCGCAATGTGTCGGGAATCCGGTAGACGTCGAGGTTCTGGCGCAGAATCCGGTCGAGCGCGCCGGACAGCTTAAGGTTAAGCGCAACCGGATAGCCATCGTAGAATGACGGGTTGGCCCCGCGCAGGGAGAAGCCGGCGTTGAGTTCGCCGCCGGCCTGCCCGTCGATGGTGATCCGCAGGATTTCGTAATGGAAGTCGGTCAGGGCGCCCATCAGCATGGCGGTTGGGCTGCCTTCCTCCCCTTTCAGGCCGGATGGCGGCTGGGCGGGGTCGTAACGCAGCGTTCCGGGCCCCGCCGATTCGAGGACACCGCCGTTCAACGTGACCGTATCGCCGGCAAGGACCACGGGAAGGGTGCCGGCCAGCTTGCCGCTTGCCTCCAGCCCATCCACGGCAATCACCTCCAGCAGCTTTGCGGCATCGATGCCGGCGGCATGCAGGGTGACCGTCCCCTTCGGCTTGTCGGGCGACAGTTCGAACGGGTCGGCATGGAGCGTGCCGCCGGCCCAGCGCCACTCCGCCCGGTCGACATCGAGACGCCCGTCACGGCCATAACCGAACAGCAGCGTCCCATCGGTCAGCGGAATGCCGACATCCAGCAGGCCGATGGACAGCTTCTGCCCGACCGGGATCACCGGCGGCGACAGGCTGGACAGGGCGACCGTGCCGCTGACACCGGCGACCGTCACCGGACCGGCGGCGCCGGCCAATCCCTTGACCACCGCTTGGCCGGCCGTGGTCAGGCCCTTTGGGGTCAGGGAGAGTGTCGCCTTGCCGGACAGCGTGCCGGATGCTTTCTCCAGGAAGGTGGCACCCAACGGCGAGACCGCGGCGAGACCGGGTCCGTTCTCGGCGAGGCGGATCGGCTTCGCCACCGCCTCCAGCCGTCCGGTACCGGCGGTCTGGTCATAGGTGCCGTTCAGACCGACCGTAAGAAGACCGTTTGCGCCCTTGGCGGTACCGTCGATGGTCCACGGGCCCTCCCCCGCCTGAACCGCCTGCATTGTCACGGCCAGCGGTACGACGGGTGCCGGCTTGGCTGTGCTGGTCAACCGCGCGACGGCGGCATTCGCCCGCCGTCCGGTGCCCTCCTGCCCCAGCCGCAACACGACCTGCTCGGCCCGCAGACTGCTCGTCGGCATGTCGAGCCGCGGCGCTTGCAGCTCTGCCGCGACGGTCATGGAACCGGGCGCCCAGCGCAGAAGCTCACCCTTCTGCACGGCGCACAGCGTCGCCCCCTGCGGCAGGTCGAGACGCTGGCCGGAAACCGTCAGCCCTTCCGCCTTGGCCGGCAGGCAGCCGTCGGGGGTGACGGTCACGGCGCCGCCATCCGTCCCGACCACCAGCGCGCCGGACAGGATCAGCCGGCCCGACATTGGCAAATCCAGCGCCTTGGCCGCTGCTTCGAGCGGGCCGCTGTCGCCGGTGATTTCCAGCCGCAGCCCCTGCCATCCGTCGGCGATGCGCAGTCCGGTGACGGTCACCACGGCACCGGTGAAGCCGGTCCCGCGCAGCGCTTCGGTCGCTGTGGCGCCGATCAGCGCCGGGCCGGCCAGGATCACCCCGCCCAGCCCGACGACGCCAAGCGTCACCGCCACCGCCGTTGTCCCCGCTATCGCCCGCCCCAGCCTCAATGCCCCCACCCCTTCCCGTTCGATCGTCAGAACCGGCATGCCACGTCCACGCCCGGATGAACACCCGGACGAGCGGCCGTCATCCGTGACCTTTGGCAGATCTTTCGGGTGGCAGACCGGCCGGCCCGCCTATCGATTGGTCGGCCGGTCGAACTTCCCGCGAGCGCGGCTTTGCATTCCGCCGCTTTTCCCCTATGGTCCGGGGCGCGGATTTCGGCTCATCGGAGTGTTTCGCATGAAGCGGTGGACCCGCGCATTGCTGGCGGCTCTGTTCGCCACAATCTTCACTGTCTCGTTCTTTACAGTTTCTCAAGGGGAGGCGAAGGCCTTGGATCCGGAAAACACCATTTACCTCGACCTGAAGGACGGTCGCGTGGTGATCGAACTGCGGCCCGACCTGGCGCCGAACCACGTCGCCCGCATCAAGGAACTGACCCGCCAGGGCTTCTACAACGGCGTCGTCTTCCACCGCGTCATCGACGGCTTCATGGCCCAGACCGGCGACCCGACCGGCACCGGCATGGGCGGCTCCGGCCAGAAGCTGAAGTCCGAATTCTCTGCCGTTCCGCACATCCGCGGAACCCTGTCGATGGCCCGTGCGCAGAGCTACGATAGCGCCGACAGCCAGTTCTTCATCTGCTTCGCACCGTCCCAGTTCCTGGACCGCCAGTACACCGTCTGGGGTCGCGTGGTCGAGGGCATGGAGTTCGTCGACATGATCAAGAAGGGCGACAGCAAGCGCAACGGTGAGGTCTCGAACCCGGACAAGATCATCAAGATGCAGGTCGCTGCCGACGTGAAGTAACGTCGCCGCATCAGCCGACCGAAAAAAAGGGACCGGTTCGCCGGTCCCTTTTTTGTTGCGCACCGATTCCGAACCCGGATGCCGGCTTCAGCCGCCGGACAGCGCGTTGGTCATGGCCCGCAGCAGGTCCTTCATCGACTGCGGCCGGTCCTGCCAGCGCATGGACAGCCCCGACAGAAGCACCTTCTCGAATCCGGGGACCAGCGCCACCCCCAGCTCCGACGGCTTCGGCACCTTGTCGTTCATGAAGCGGGCGGTGGCGTCGGGCGGCGTACGGCCGGTCAGCGCCAGATAGATGGTGGCGCAAAGCGCATAGACGTCGGACCAGGGGCCTTGCCGCCCCTCATTGGAATATTGCTCCGGCGGGGCATAGCCCGGCTTGAGGATCACGGTCATGCCGGCCCCCGGACGGGCGGTCTGCCGCGCGGCACCGAAGTCCAGCAGCTTGCGGTCGCCGCCATTGGTCAGGAAGATGTTGTCCGGGCTGATGTCGCGATGGATCAGCCCCTGGTCGTGGATGGCCTGCAAGGCCTTGGCGATCGGCATCACAACGGCCAGGGTCCGCTTCACGTCGATGCGTCCGCCGCTGTCGACCAGATACTTCTTCATGGTGCGGCCCTCCAGCAGCTCCATGACCAGATAGGCGGTGCCGTTCTCCTCGAAGAAGTCCTGGACACCGACGATCTCGCGCACGTCGCGCAGTCGGGCGAGCGTCCGCGCCTCCTCCAGAAACTTCTCCAGGCCGGCGGCGAAGGTCTCCGCATGCTCGTCCGAGAAGGGGGAAACGGCAGCGGTGTTGGGAATCCGGGCGATCAGGTTTGCCGGGTAATATTCCTTGATCGCCACCTTCACCTGCAACCGGTCGTCCCAGCCCAGATAGGTGGCGCCGAATCCGCCCTGCCCCAGCACCCTCCCGGCCCTGTAGCGGCCATGCAGCAGCGTGCCGGGCACAAGATGCACGCCCGGCCGGTTGTCGGACTTTTCGGGGAAACCGCAGGCGGCACAGGTGCCAGCGCTCCCTTGGATGGTGTAGCAGCTTGGACACAGGCCGGGTTTCACCCCGGAAACCGGCTTCGACGATGCCGTTCCTGCCGGCTGGCGGCTGACCGGGTGAAGGATGGTCTCGGCACCGCGCATGCCTTTCGGCGGAGGTCCCTGCGGCGAAGGACCCTGGGGCGAAAGCTGCGCCACATCCACGGTGGGCTGCACGGCTGCCGGGGAAACGGGGGCGGCGGAAACGAGGGCTGGGAAAACAGGCGGCAGAACGGGCGGAGGGGCTGGTGCCGTCGCCAACTGGCGCAGCCGGTCCAGCAGTTCCAACAGGCGCCGGACCTCGGCCTGGGCGACCTCGCTCTCCGGCTGGGCAAGCTCGGCCTGGAACTGCGGTTGGCGGACGATCTCAAGGATGTGCTGGCGCATCAGCGGCAGCGCCCCGTCCTCGCGGATCAGACCGGAGCAGGCGACCTCCGCCAGCCGGACGGTGCGGCGGCGCAGGACCGGCTCCACCTGCCGCAGGCGGACGGCGAGCTGGCCGGTCTTCACATAATCGTCCACCGCCCGTTCGGCTTTTGCGGCAATCCGCTCGCAGGTGTCGGCCGGCAGCGGAGCGGAGCGGAGCGCCGCCAGCGCGCGGATGAAATCCCGCTCCAGCAGAGCCGTGTCGGGCGTCTGCACCAGCATGTTCTCGATCAGCAGCTCGTTGCAGACGGCAGCCTCCAGCGAGGCGACGATCTCGTCGGCATGCCGTTCGGCGGCGGGGGCCGCAGCGACGCGGGTCAGGTAATGGATGCGGCAGATCAGGTCCGATTGCCCTTCGCCAAGCCCGACGATCGACCGGCGATAGGCGCTGGCTCCACCCTGCTCCAGCCGGCGCGAATAGCGCACGGTCAATGCATCGGCCATCGCCGCACCGCCGATCAGCCCGTCGCGGGTCAGCAGATGGCCGACCAGCGTCTTCAGCATCTCCGCCTCCTGGTCGAAGGCGCCACGGCCCAGCGGCTGGGGCGCCTTCAACTGGCGGCGGATGCGGTCGAGCACCGCGGCTTTGGCCTGGGGAAGCTTGTTCTGGCGGAACAGGGCGTTCAGCACGCCGACGCGGTTCGGTCCGATGGCCTCCATGCCGATCCGGCCGAACAGCAGGTCGCACAGGGTTCCCAGCAGCGCGCCGGGCAGCAGGTTGGCACCGAACAGCTCCACACCTGCCGCGGACGAGGCCAGGATGTCGCCGATCACCCCATCGACGGCCGAAGCCAGCCGTTCGTCCCGATCCCACTGGTGCAGTTCCAGCAGCCGGTCCAGCTTGCCGTTCCAGCTCTTGAGGTCGACAAGTTCCAGGCCGATGGCGACGCGCAGGTCGTAATCCGCATCGCCGGTCGGTGTCTTGCTCCCCTGGGACAGCAGCCAGTCGACGGAGGTGCGGCCGCGCGGCATGGCGGCGAAGGCAACCTGGGCGACCCGAGCCTTAGCCCAGCTCTCGTCCACCGCCGCGCGGATGGCGCGGCGGCGAACCTGAAGATCCTGCCCCGGCGCGCGGGCCTGGATCGTCGCGATCCTGGTGATGGCCGCCTCGACCAGGGAGCCTTGCTCCAGACAGGATTTCAGCGGCTTGGCGAGATGGATCAGTTCCGTCGGCGTCAGAAGCAGCGGGTCCAGATACGACCGCATCGCCACCCCGATCACCAGACGCGCCGGCAGCGCATGGTAATCCGCCAGCGCGCCGCACAGCTCCGCCTCATCGAGCATAGCCATGGCCGGCTGGGGTGTCGGGATTGCGCGGCTGAGCTGGGGACTGGACACTCAGGGCCTTTCCATCAGGTGGCGGATGGTGCAGCCGGGGCGCAACAACGGCGCCGCGCCTGTGTTGTCGATCGAGCCGGCGTGCAGCACCGGCCAGGGCACACCGCCGGAACATACCGCCGGAGAAGCATGGTTGCGCAGCGAGGGTAAATGACGGGTGTACGATACCCGCATTTTTCATCAAAAACACAAGAGTTGTGTCAGCATTGCGCCATGCGGCCTGTTGACTGCGGGGCCCGTTCCCTTCGCTCTTCGCATGTGCGATAAAAAATCGGAACGCTGACGATGGGAGAAACGCATGATCCGGAACGGCACCATCATTGCGTTGCGACACGGGCCGATGACCGTCACGGCGGCCCCCCACTGCGGTGGCTCGCTGGCGAGTTGGAGCCTGTCCACCCCCGATGGTCCGGTGGAGCTGTTCCGGCGGGCGTCCGACCGGGCGCTGGCCGGAGATTTCGCCCCCGACATGGCCTATTTTCCCCTCGTCCCCTTTTCCAACCGCATCGGCGGCGGCCGCTTCGTCTTCCAGGGGCGCGAGGTGAGATTGGCGACCGATCCCGGATCGCCGCACCGCATCCACGGCCATGGCTGGTCAACCCCGTGGAACGTCGAGGCTGTGACCGACGATGCCTTGCGGATGGGCTTCACCCACCGGGCGGACGATTGGCCCTGGAGCTATCGCGCGGCGCAGACCGTGGCGCTGGACGGCGAGGGTCTGACCGTCACCCTGGACCTCATCAACGAGGCCGACAGCGACATGCCGGCCGGATTGGGCCTGCACCCCTATTTCGTCAAGACGCCGGGCAGCCGGGTGACCGCCGATGTCGGCAGCGTGTGGGAAAATGACGAGACCATCCTGCCCTGCCGCAAGCGCCCGCTGCCCCCGGCCTGGGATTTCCGCCACGGCGTGACGATGGACCGTGTGGCGCTGGACAATGGCTTCACCGGTTGGAGCGGTTCGGCGACGCTCGACCGCCCGCAGGAGCGGCTGCGCCTGACCATGCTCGCCGACGGGCCGGCCGCTCACCTGATCGTCTATGCTCCGGCGGACGAGCCTTACCTATGCCTGGAGCCGGTCACCCACATGACCGATGCGCTGAACCGCCCGCAGGAACCCGATGCCGGCGTGATCGCCCTGCCGCCGGGCGAACGGCTGTCCTTGACCGTCCGCTTCCTGCTGTCGCGGCTTTAGAGTGCGATCGGTTCAAGCGGAATCGCTTGAAGCGTGAATCACACGGAAAAACAAGAGGCTAGAGTCTGTCTGGTGCTTCAATAAGCATCAGACAGACTCTAGCGGCAGCGCACGAATTCAGCGGCGAAGGTCGCCGGCGGCTGCATGCGCAGGACCAGCCGGTCGAGGCGCGGCGAATCGGCCGGCAACAGCCGCAGGGTCGCCAGGGGTGCCGGGGTGCCTTCCGCCGGACCGGCGGGCAGGAGCGCCACCCCCCGGAGCGGATCGCCGTCGGCCGCCAGCGTGCCATTCAGCGGAAACTGCGGCAGCCGCGCATCCACCGCATGCAGGCCGCGGTCTGCCCCAATCTCCAGATAGGAGCTGCGGCAATCGTCGATGGCGGCGCGGTCGGTCGGATCGGCCTTGGCCCAGCGGCCGGCGAGCGTCGACAGGGCCACCTTGCGGCTGAACGGCGGGATATGCGGCTCGGGTGCGTCGAACCGGCGGGCGGCGGCACCGGTGACGGACAGCGGCAGGTCGCCGACCGGATGCGAGCGCGCCTGACGCTCCGTCTCCAGCGCGGCCGTGCGCTGGCGAAGAACGCGCAACAGGCAGTCGCTGCGGGTCTTGCTGGCCTTCGAGTCGGCAAGATCGGCCGCGGTTACCTGACAGGCCTCGTCCCGGCGTGCCCGCCAGACGGTCTGGGCATCCGCAATCGCCGCACGCCCGGTGTCGTCGGTGGTGGTCCCCAGCGCCGCCAGCGCGGCATCCATCGCCGCACCGGCCTCCGCAAGCTTCGGATCGCGGCACATCAGCTGCGCCACCGGGGTCTCCGCCGCTTCGCAGGCGGGCGCAGCCGGAGCCGCCGTTTCGGGCGACGGGGCCTCCGCCGAAGCCGAAAAGGCGGGGACCGCGGTCATGACCGCGAGCAGGGAGCCGGCAGCCAGAAAACCGCCAACCAGGGACAGGGCGCGCATCGCAGGAAACCTTGGATGGGGAAACGGGACGTCACGAAGCGGGGAAAGCCTCCAGCACGGCCTTGACCTGACGCTGGAAATCCTGGTCGGTGCGATAGCGCGTCACGACCGACTTGTCACGCTCCACGAAAAACAGCATGTCGTCGCGGCTGGGCAGCATGCGCGGGTTGGGCTTGTCCAGCAGCTCACCATTCCAGTCGACACGGGCCATGAAATAGACGGCTCGGGCGAACAGCATGAACAGCTTGTTGTCGGGCGCCAGCTTTTCCCGCCGGAGCAGAGCGAAATAGTAATAATTTCGGCCGTGGAAATAGCTGGTGTGGATGGCTTGCAACGCGGCAAAGCGCTCGTCGGGACTGTTGACCTTCTTGATCTGCTTTTCCAGCCGGAAGCCGGCGAAAAAATACTCCCGTGCTTCATGCTCGAAGGAGAAGGGACTGCCTTTGATCAGCGCCATCTGCTCGCCGTAGCGCTTCAGCGCACGGGTCATCAGCAACTCAAGAAAACGCCGTTCCGCCGCATGTGTGTCGGAGATGTTCGGCAGCATCTCGAACACATGGCGCAGGTGATAGGGATGGCGCACGACGACGATGGGAACCGACAGCTTCTTGCTCTTTGCCGGCGCCCGTTTCTCCGCAACCAGCGTGACGGCTGGCGACAGCGACGCCATCGTCGCCTGGATGGTGTCGTACAGCTTCCAGCGCAGGCGGGTCTCCGCCGACTGGCTTCCCAGATTCATTTTGGCAAGAAAGCGCTTCACCCGGCTGCCGAAGGTCTCTTTCGGCAGCTTGTGCGTCGGTAGGTTGGGCACGACCAGCGGGTTGCCGAGGATGTCGGCCGGAGGCGGCAGCGGCTTGAAATTGAAATATTTTCCGGTGACGACTCCCCGCCCGGCGCCGCCCGGACCCGCGTCGCCCATACCGCCGGAACCCCGGTTGCCGCCCGCTGATGAAAAAGCCGCCACCGACACCATCCAGACGCGAATCCCCGCCGCAACGCCAGCCCGTTCGCTTAGGATATAAAGGGTAACGCGAACGGAAGAAAGCCGCAGCGCGCGTCACAGGCAACTTCGTGACTTTTTCGCAACTGCGGTAGGATCGGCGCCGGGGCACCCTGTCGGGGCGGATTTATCGGTGTTACCGTTGCGGTTGCGACCCTGGACCAAACCATGGCGCGAACATCATCGAACAGGCATGAGGCGGGGTTTTCAATGGCGATCCACGTCGCGCTGAACCACAAGACGATCTATCGCTACGACCGGCCGGTCTCCCTCGGCCCCCAGATCATCCGGCTGCGCCCGGCGCCCCATTGCCGGACACCGATCCTCAGCTATTCCCTGAAGGTCACGCCCAAGCAGCATTTCCTGAACTGGCAGCAGGACCCGCAATCGAATTTCCAGGCCCGATTCGTTTTCCCGGAAAAGACCCGCGAGTTCGTTGTCGAGGTCGATCTGGTCGCCGAGATCGCCGCGATCAACCCGTTCGACTTCTTCCTGGAGGAGAAGGCGAGCCACATCCCCTTCGCCTACGAGGACTGGCTGCAACGCGAGTTGCGCCCCTATCTGGAGACGGAGGAGCCGGGTCCGGAACTGGCCGCCTACCTGACCGACATCCCGCGGGACAAGACGCCGACCATCGACTTCCTGGTGGCGGTGAACCAGCGGCTTCAGCAGGACATCGGCTACGTCATCCGGCTGGAACCCGGCATCCAGAGCTGCGAGGAGACGCTGACCAAGCGCACCGGATCCTGCCGCGATTCGGCGTGGCTGCTGGTGCAGATCCTGCGTCACCTGGGGCTCGCCACCCGCTTCGTCTCCGGCTACCTGATCCAGCTGACCGCCGACCAGAAGGCGCTGGACGGCCCGTCCGGTCCGGAAAGCGACTTCACCGACCTGCATGCCTGGGTGGAGGTGTTCCTCCCCGGTGCCGGCTGGGTCGGGCTGGATCCGACCTCCGGCCTGCTGGCGGGCGAAGGGCACATCCCGCTGGCCTGTACCCCCGATGCGTCTTCCGCCGCCCCGATCTCCGGCCTCGTCGATGAGGCGGAGGTCGAGTTCGGCCATGAGATGTCGGTCACCCGCATCTACGAGGCGCCGCGCGTCACCAAGCCCTACAACCCGCAGCAATGGGCGGCCATCGAGGCGCTGGGCCACCGCGTCGACGAGGATCTGAAGGCCGAGGACGTCCGCCTGACCATGGGCGGCGAGCCGACCTTCGTGTCCATCGACGACATGGACGGCGCCGAGTGGAACACGACGGCGCTCGGTCCGCAAAAGCGCAGGATGGCCGCCGACCTGATCCATCGGCTGATGGCGCGCTTCGCCCCCGGGGGACTGCTGCATTTCGGCCAGGGCAAATGGTATCCCGGCGAATCCCTGCCGCGCTGGGCGATGACCGTCTATTGGCGCCGAGACGGCGGGGCGCTGTGGGCAAACAGCGACCTGCTGGCACGCGAGGACACCGATTACGGCCACACGGCGCAGGATGCCGGCGTCTTCCTGATGGCGCTGGCGAAGCGGCTGGGCCTCGACCCGAACCTCGTGCTCGGCGCCTATGAGGATCCCTGGCACTACCTGCGCAAGGAATCGCAGCTTCCCATCAATGTCGATCCGCTGAACAGCAAGCTGGAGGACAAGGAGGAGCGGGAGCGGCTGACCCGCGTCTTCACCCGCGGCCTGGCGGAGCCGGTGGGATTTGTCATGCCGATCAACCGCCGCATGACCCAGCAGGGTCCGGTCTGGCTCTCCAGCACATGGCCGCTGCGCCAGGAGAAGCTGCTGCTGATCCCCGGCGACAGCCCGGTCGGCTACCGCCTGCCGCTGGGGTCCCTGCCCTGGGTGTCGAAGTCCGACTATCCCTATGCCTGGGAAACCGACCCGTTCGAAGATCGCGGCCCGCTGCCGCCGCATCCGGTGCAGCGCCGGCAGGAGATCCGCGGCGCCGTTCAGGAATCCGACCGCGGCGTCCACACGGACAAGCGGATCGCCCAACGCCAGCGCATCATGGCGGAAATCCGCGACGAACTGCCGGAGGACGGCAAGTCGGCTTGGTGGGTGGTGCGCACCGCCCTGAGCTGCGAGGCGCGCAACGGGCGCCTGCACCTGTTCATGCCGCCGATGAGCACGCTGGAAGACTATCTGGCGATGCTGGCGGAGATCGAGGCGACGGCGGTCGAGCTGGAGATGCCGGTGGTCATCGAAGGCTACCAGCCGCCGAAGGACCCGCGGCTGAACTCGCTGGCCGTCACCCCGGACCCCGGCGTGATCGAGGTGAACATCCACCCGGCCCACAGCTGGGACGATCTGGTGCGCAACACCATCACCCTCTACGAGGATGCGCGCCAGTCCCGCCTGGGGGCGGAGAAGTTCATGATCGACGGGCGCCATTGCGGCACCGGCGGCGGCAACCATGTGGTGATGGGCGGCGCCACCGCGGCCGACAGCCCCTTCCTGCGCCGCCCCGACCTGCTGCGCAGCCTGATCACCTACTGGCAGAACCACCCTGCCCTGTCCTACGTCTTCTCCGGCCTGTTCATCGGCCCGACCAGCCAGGCGCCGCGGGTGGACGAGGCGCGCGACGACCAGCTCTATGAGCTGGAGATCGCCTTCAACCAGATCGATCAGGCAGCGGCGAGCGGCAACTGCCCGCCCTGGCTGGTCGACCGGGTGCTGCGCAACCTGCTGGTCGACGTGCAGGGCAACACCCACCGGGCGGAGTTCTGCATCGACAAGCTCTATTCGCCGGACAGCTCCACCGGTCGCCTCGGCCTTGTCGAGTTCCGCGCCTTCGAGATGCCGCCGCATGCGGAGATGAGCCTGACCCAGCAGCTTCTGATGCGGGCGCTGGTCGCGCGCTTCTGGAAGCATCCCTACAAAGGCCGTCTGGTGCGCTGGGGCACCGACCTGCACGACCGCTTCATGCTGCCGCACTTCCTCCAGCAGGACATGGCCGACGTGTTGCAGGATCTGCGCGACCATGGCTATCCGCTGGAGGACAGCTGGTTCGCGCCGCACTTCAACTTCCGCTTCCCGGTCTACGGCCATGTCAACCAGCGCGGCATCACCATGGAACTGCGCATGGCGCTGGAGCCCTGGCACGTCCTGGGCGAAGAACCGGGCGGCGGCGGCACGGTGCGCTATGTCGACAGCTCGGTGGAGCGGGTGCAGGTCCGCGTCAGCGG
Source organism: Azospirillum sp. 11R-A (assembly GCF_049472615.1). Classification (NCBI taxonomy): domain Bacteria; kingdom Pseudomonadati; phylum Pseudomonadota; class Alphaproteobacteria; order Rhodospirillales; family Azospirillaceae; genus Azospirillum; species Azospirillum sp. 11R-A. Next base: position 186,649 of record NZ_JBCEBL010000010.1, read on the forward strand.
CCTGATCGACGCCCGCCATGTCATCACCTGCAACGGCCGGCGCGTGCCGCTGATCCCGACCGGGGTGGAGGGCGAGTTCGTCGGCGGCGTGCGCTACCGCGCGTGGCAACCCCCCTCCTGCCTGCATCCAACGATCCCGGTCCACACCCCGCTGATCTTCGACATCCTGGACAGCTGGGCCGGCCGGTCCATCGGCGGCTGCACCTATCACGTCATGCATCCGGGCGGACGCAACTACGAGACCTTCCCGGTCAATGCCAACGAGGCGGAAGGGCGCCGTCTGGCCCGCTTCTTCCCCTTCGGCCACACCCCCGGCCCGATGGACAGCCCGGCGGAGGAGCGCAACCCGCAATTCCCGATGACGCTGGATCTGCGGCGGGGCTGAGTCCCGACGACCCCACGGCGTCGGATCGGTCCGCAATTTCCGGCAAGCCGGAGCGTCGCCTTACGCGGCGCTCCGGTTTTTTCGTTTCAGGACACCGGCCTGCGATCATCCATCGATGACAGGATCGCCACGGAATCTTTCCTCTTTCGGATGGATCCCGGGCCCACCAGCCTTGCATCGACGGGCTTGGACGTTCAGACTGTTGCTTCCTTCATAGGCAATACGCACCAGTCAGACCTTGTCCCAGCCCGATCAGCCATTCCGCGCGCCGACATCCGTGGTCCCGTCCGGGATGCCGCCGGTCCCTTTCACCCAGGGATCGCTGTTCGGCGAGGCCGACGCCATCGGCTACGGCTCCGGACAGGTCTATGACGAGATGGTGAACGGCCAGGGCCGGCTGCGGCCGCACTGGCAGATTTTCATGAGTTCGCTGGGGCCGCTCGACTCCGAACAGATGGCGCAACGCTGGGAGGAAGCGCGGCGGCTTCTGCACCAGAACGGCGTCACCTACAACATCTACGGCGATCCCAACGGGATGGAGCGGCCCTGGCCGCTCGACATGATGCCGCTGCTGCTGCCGGCCCATGAATGGAAGGCCATCGAATCGGGGCTGATCCAGCGGGCGTCGCTGCTGAACGCCATCCTGACCGACATCTATGGACCGCAGACGCTGACCCGCTATGGCCGGTTGCCGCCATCGGTGATCCATGCCGACCCCGGCTTCCGCCGCGCGGTCCACGGCATCCGGGTTCCGAACGACGTCCATCTGCATTTCTACGCCGTCGACCTCGCCCGTGCGCCCGACGGTCGCTGGTGGGTGCTGTCCGACCGGACCCAGGCGCCGAGCGGCAGCGGCTATGCGCTGGAAAACCGCGCGGTTATCGCCAAGGTCCTGCCCGACAGCTTCCGCCATTGCCAGGTGGAGCGACTGAGCGGCTTCTTCGACACCTTCAAGGAAACGCTTTTCTCCATCGCACCGCGGACGAGCTCCGCCGGGCGATTGCCGCGCGTGGTGCTGCTGACCCCCGGCCCCTACAACGAAACCTATTTCGAGCATGTCTATCTCGCCCGCTATCTCGGCCTGACCCTGGTGGAAGGGGCGGATCTGACGGTGCGCGACCGGACGGTCTATCTGAAGACGCTGTCCGGGCTGGAGCAGGTGGACGTCATCCTGCGCCGGCTCGACGCCGATTTCGCCGACCCGCTGGAGATGCGCGCCGACAGTTCGCTCGGCGTCGCCGGGCTGATCGAGGCGGTTCGGGCCGGCACCGTCGTGATGGCCAACGCGCTCGGCTCCGGCCTGATGGAATCGATGGCGATGAAGTCGTCGCTGCCGACGCTGTGCCGCCACCTGCTGGGGGAAGAGCTGCGGCTGCCCGGCGTCGCCAGCTGGTGGTGCGGCAACGATGCGGAACGCGCCTACGTCATCGACCATCTCGACGGTCTGGTGATCAAGCCGGCCTTCCCGTCGCTGTCCTTCGAGCCGATCTTCGGCGCCCAGCTGTCGGCTGCCGAACGCTCTGCCCTGACCGAGCGGATCAAGCGCCGCCCCTGGTATTTCGTGGCGCAGGAGCAGATGGCGCTCTCCACCGCCCCGGTCTGGCAGGACGGCCGGCTCCAGCCGCGCCCGCTGGTGCTGCGCGTCTTCCTCTGCGCCACCCCCAGCGGCGGCTATGCGGTGATGCCCGGCGGCCTGACCCGTGTGTCCAGCGAATCGGGGCGGCTGGTCGTGTCGATGCAGAGCGGCGGCGGCAGCAAGGATACCTGGATCCTGGCGCCGCGGCGTGCCGACGTGGCATCCGGCCAGCCGCGCCCGTCGGCGCTGGCAATGGAGCCGACGGCCAGCGGTGCGCGTCCATCCGCCAACGACCTGCCCAGCCGCGTCGCCGACGGCCTCTATTGGCTCGGCCGCTATGCCGAACGGGCGGAGGGCGCTCTGCGTCTGCTGCGCGCGACGCAAAGCCGCCTGATCGACAGCAACATGCCGGGCGCCACCCTGCAGCAGCGCCCGCTGCTCGACCTGCTCGGCTCGCTCGGCATGATCCCGGCGGAACTGGCGCGGGTGACGGAAAGCGGAACCAGCCGCGGCCTGCGCGATGCGCTGCATGCGGCGGTGACGGACCCGGACCATCCCAACAGCCTGCGTGCCCAGGTGCTGAGGCTGCACCGCACCGCCTATTCGGTGCGCGACCGCCTGTCGATGGACATGTGGCGGGTGGTATCGGCAATCGACCGCCAGACCCAGCAGCCTAAGGGACGCATGGACGCGGCCTCGCTGCTGCTGCGGCTGGACGATGCGATGATCATGCTGGCCGCCTTCTCCGGTCTTGAGCAGGACAGCATGACGCGGGGGGCCGGCTGGCGCTTCCTCGACATCGGCCGGCGGATCGAGCGGTCGCTGCATATGGTGGCGCTGATGCGCGGGGTCCATGTCGCCGATCTCGACCGCCAGGACGAGCCGATGCAGGCCGCCACCCTGTCGGTGCTGCTGGAGCTGGGCGAGAGCGTGATGACCTATCGCGCCCGCCACCTGACCAGCGTGCTGCGCACGCCTGTGCTGGACCTGCTGCTGGGCGAGGAAGCCAACCCCCGCGCCCTGGCTTTCCAGCTGGCGGCACTCGACCGGCACATGCGGGCGCTGCCCAGCCAGGGCGTCGGCACCGGGACGGACCCGACCGGCGGCGCGCTGGCCATCGTCGCCGCCGCGCGCAACAGCCTGGAACGCACCGACGCCATGGCCTCCAGCGAGGCGCTGCGCACGCTGCTGGACACGCTGGCGATGACTCTGCCGGACGTGTCGAATTTCCTGGCTCACGCCTATTTCAGCCATGCCTTCGCAAGATCGGCCTGACGCGATGACGCCTCCGCCCTCCGCTCCCGCTCCCGGCAGCAGCGGTCTTTCCACCCGCTATCGCCTGCGCCATGCCACCGCCTACGACTATGGCGAGGATGTGCCGATCTCCCACCATCTGCTGCACCTGACCGCCCGGCCGCATCCACGCCAGCGCATCCGGCGCAGCCTGCTGACCATCGATCCGGTCCCGGCCGTGCGGACGGAGCGGGTGGATTATTTCGGCAACACCGTAACCTACGTCGCCGTGCAGGAGCCGCACCGGACTTTCTCCGTCATCGCCGAAAGCGAGGTGGAAGTGTTCGATCCGCCCACACTGGCGCCCGACGATTCGCCGGCGTGGGAGCATGTGCGCGACAGCCTGCGTGGCCTGACCGGGCCAGACGACGGTGCGGAGATCACGCAATACTGCTTCGACAGCGCGCTGGTCGCCTCCAGTCCGGAACTGCTGGACTATGTCCGGGGAAGCTTCACGCCGGGCCGTCCGGCGGTCGCGGCGGCCATCGACCTGATGAACCGCATCAACCGCGAGTTCGCCTTCGATCCCACGGCCACCACGGTCGCGACTCCGCTGGCGTCCGTGATGCGCAACCGCCGAGGCGTCTGCCAGGACTTCGCCCATATCGCCGTCGGCTGCGCCCGCGCCATCGGACTGCCGGCACGCTATGTCTCGGGCTATCTGCGCACCCTGCCCCCACCCGGCCAGCCGCGGCTGGTGGGTGCGGACGTCAGTCATGCCTGGGCCTCGGTCTGGTGCGGGGCGACCGCCGGCTGGCTCGACATTTGCCCGACCAACGCCTGCATCGCCAACCGAGACTTCATCACGATGGCCTGGGGACGCGATTACGACGACGTCAGCCCGGCCCGCGGCGTCCTGTTGGGCGGAGCCGGCCATGGCCTGACCGTCAGCGTGGACGTCGAGCCGCTGGAGGATTGAGGGGGAAGCCTCAGGCTTCCGGCATTATGCCCAGCATACGGTGCAGCGTGTTGCAGATGGTGCGCGGGTTGACCGGCTTGCTGAAGATCTCCAGCGGCTTCCAGCGCTCCTGCTTCAGGTCGCTGTCCTCCGTCAGGTAACCGGTCATCACCACCACCGGCAGGGTGGCGTCGCGTTCACGGATTTCCCGGATCAGCGTCTCGCCATCCATGCGCGGCATACGCAGGTCGGTCACCAGCGCGTGAATTTGCTCGGTGGCATAGCGCTCCAGCGCCTCCACCCCATTGGCAGCGACGGTCACCCGGAAGCCTTTGAAGGACAGGAAGTCCTCCAGCGCCATGGCCGCCAGCACCTCGTCCTCCGCGATCAGGATATGGAACCGATCAGGCATGCGAGAACTCCCTGTCGACTGAGGAGACCGGCTGGCTCGGCAGCGTGATGGTGAAGCGGACGCCGCGGCCTCCACCCTCCAGATCGACGTTGCGCGCTTCGATCCGTCCACCCATGCCGTCGATGATTCCATAGCCGATCGACAGCCCCAGGCCGGATCCCTTGCCGACCTCCTTGGTGGTGAAGAAGGGATCGAATATCTGTGGCAGCACCGAGGGATCGATCCCACCACCATCGTCGGTGACCTGGATGACCACGCTATACCCGTCGGGATCGTCGCCGACCGCCACCATGATGCGTCCCGCTGCCCCACCCGCTGCACGAAGCGCGATGATCGCATCGCGCGCGTTCGAAAACAGGTTGAGGATCACCTGCTCCAATTCAAGTGGCCGTCCGGATACCGCCAGTTGCGCCGCCCAGCCTTGCTCGACGATCTCGATATCTTCCTGACGATATTGATGGCGGACAAGCTCGACCGCACTCTGAACGCAGTCGGCGGGATGGAAGGTCCGCATGCCGCCGCCATCCCGCCGCCCGAACATGCGGACATGGTCGATCAGCTTGCCCATGCGCTCGGTCTGCTCGATCACCAGCTTCAACGCCTTCTCCGCACGGGCGGGGTCGAGCAGATTGTCATGCAGGCGGGTCAGGGTGTTTTCCGTCCACAGACGGATGACGTTCAGCGGCTGGCTCATCTCGTGCGCCATGCCCGCAGCCAGCGTGCCCAGCGTCGCCAGCTTGGAGGTCTGGATCACCTCTTCCTGCAAGCGCTTGCGTTCGGTCACGTCGCGGCCGCTGCCGAGGATCTGGACAACCCGGCCGGCGGCGTCCTTCACCGGCACCAGCATGGTGTGGAAGACGCGCTGGCCGGCCGGCATGTCCAGCGTCTCTTCGTAATCGATGGCTTTGCCGCTGTCGCGGCAGGCGGTGTAGCGGGGGATGACCAGATCGGCCAGTTCCGGCTTAACCGCATCCCGGACACGGCGGTCACGCATCCGATCGGGGTCCAAACCGCCGATCCGCGCCAATGCCGGGTTGATGGCTTCATAGGCGAAGTCACCATCGGGAAGAACCTGGACGATGAACAGCGCCTCGCCCAGATTGTTGAAGAAGCCCGAATAGCGGGCCTCCATTTCGCGCCGGGTCGCCACCTCAAGCTCCAGCGCGCGGTTGCTGGCCTCAAGCTCCCGTGGACTGGGCAGGGCCAGCAGGCGCGGCATCAACCACCAGAGCGCCGCGGCGGTCGCCAGCGAGGCGAAGGCGGTGATCAGCTTCACCAGACCTTCGAGCACATAGTCGGGAGTCCACAAGGTCCAGACCGACAGGAAATGGGTGGTGCCGCAGGCGATGATGAACAGCGCGAACAGCAGCGCCATCCAGCCGAAGGCCACGTCGCGACGGCGCATCACGAAATAGATCAGGGCCACCGGGATCGAGAAATAGGACAGGCCGATCAGCACGTCCGACGCGACATGCAGCATCAGGATGTCGGGGCGCCAGAGCAGGCAGACCCCATGGGGCACGAAACCGCCGGTGTCCAGAAGCTCTTCCAATCCCACCGCCATGTCCGCCTCTTTTCCAACCGTGCCCGTCCGACGGAGGACGTTAATTATGCGTCGAAACCATCTGACGCATCGGCACACGTTCCGCCACCGGACCGACTCCGTCAAGCCGTCAATCTGTTAGGGCAGGTCTGTGAGGTTTCTCTACTGGAAGGACGCCCGCTCCGTGACCACGGCCACGTGAGCGGGCGTTTGCGTCACGCGGCGGTGTGGACCTTGCGGTTCTGCTCGCGCGTCTTCAAGAAGCGCAGCGCCGGGAAATCCTCCTGCGCGCGGTTCAGGTGCCAGGCGTTGCGGGCGAGGAAGACCAGCGCGCCGTCATGGTCCTCGGCCAGCGCCGAGCGGTTCAATTCGATGAACTTTTCCAGCTGAACCTTGTCGTCGGTCTCGACCCAGCGGGCGGCGTCCAGCCCGGCACCCTCGAATCGGGCGGCGATGCCGTATTCCGCCTCGATGCGCGAAGCCAGAACCTCGAACTGCAGCTGGCCGACGACACCGACGACCCAGTCGGCGCCGGTCAGCGGCTTGAACACCTGCGAAGCGCCTTCTTCGGCGAAATGCTCAAGCGCCTTGCGCAGGTGCTTCACCCGCATCGGGTCGTCCGGGCGGACACGCTGCAACAGTTCCGGCGCGAAGCTCGGCACGCCGGTGAAGCGCAGATCCTCGCCCTCCGTCAGCGTGTCGCCGATGCGAAGGCTGCCATGGTTGGGGATGCCCATGATGTCGCCGGGCCATGCCTCCTCCGCAACCTCGCGGTCGCGGGCGAGGAACAGAACGGCGTTGTTCACCGCCATCAGCTTGCCGGAGCGGATGTGCTTCAGCTTGGCGCCGCGCTTGTAACGGCCGGAGCAGAGACGGACGAAGGCGATGCGGTCGCGGTGGTTCGGGTCCATGTTGGCCTGGACCTTGAACACGAAGCCGGTGACCTTCTCCTCGTCCGGTTCGACGGTGCGCGGATCGGCCGGCTGCGGGCGCGGCGGCGGGGCGTTCTCCGCCAGACCGGACAGCAGCTCGCGCACGCCGAAATTGTTGATGGCGGAGCCGAAATAGATCGGGGTCAGGTGGCCGGCGCGATAGGCCTCCAGATCGAAGGCCGGCATCAGGCCGCGCGCCATCTCCACCTCTTCACGCAGCTTGGCGACGGCGTGGGCGGGAAGCAGCTCGTCCAGACGGGGATCGTCCAGGCCGTTGCACTCGATGCCGTCGTCGATCTCGTCGCCCTTGCTGCGGTCCATCAGGATCAGCCGGTCGCGGATCAGGTCGTAGCAGCCCAGGAAGTCGCGGCCCATGCCGATGGGCCAGCTGGCCGGCGTGACCTCCAGCGCCAGTGCGCTCTCGATCTCCGAGATCAGGTCGAAGGGATCGCGCGCCTCGCGGTCCATCTTGTTGCAGAAGGTCATGATCGGCACGTCGCGCAGACGGCAGACCTCGAACAGCTTCAGCGTCTGCGTCTCGATGCCCTTCGCGCCGTCGATCACCATCACCGCACTGTCGACCGCGGTCAGCGTGCGGTAGGTGTCCTCCGAGAAGTCCTCGTGGCCCGGCGTGTCGAGCAGGTTGAAGGTGCGCCCGTCGAAATCGAATGTCATGACGGAGGCGGTCACCGAGATGCCGCGCTCGCGCTCCACCTTCATCCAGTCCGACTTGGCGCGCCGCTGCTCGCCGCGCGCCTTGACGGCACCGGCCATCTGGATGGCGCCGCCGAACAGCAGCAGCTTTTCCGTGAGCGTGGTCTTACCGGCGTCGGGGTGCGCGATGATGGCGAAGGTCCGACGGCGGGAGACGGCGTCCTGAAGTTCGGACATGCGCAGAATCCCGTGACTTGAAGGCGTTATACGGTACGAACGGCGAAAGGGCCGACAGGCAAAACACGCCCGTCGGCCCCCGTCGCATTACATAGCAGTGCCGGCCCTGGGATTCCAGAGCCTTGGGATCGGCCCTGGGATCGGCCTTGGCCGGACGCCTTACAGCGCCAGCTCGGCGATCTGCACGGCGTTCAGGGCGGCGCCCTTCAGCAGCTGGTCGCCGCAGACGAACAGGTCCAGGCCATGGTCGCCGAAGACGATGTTGTTGCGGATGCGGCCGACCTCGACGTCATACTGGCCGGTGGCGTTCAGCGGCATCGGGTAGGCGCCGTTGGCCGGATCGTCCACCACCTTCACGCCGGCTGCATCGGCCAGGACGGCACGGGCGGCGTCGGGCGTGACCGGCTGGATGGTCTCCAGCGTGATGGCCTCGGAATGGGCGCGGTAGGTCGGGATACGGACGGCGGTGCAGCTGAGCGGCAGATCCGGAACCTCCATGATCTTCCGCGTCTCCCACGTCACCTTCATCTCCTCCTTCGTGTAGCCGTTCTCCTGGAAGGCGTCGATCTGGGGGATCAGGTTGAAGGGGATCGGGTGGCGGAACACGCTGTTGGTGACCGGCTTGCCGTCCAGCTGGTTGCGCGTCTGCTCTTCCAGCTCGGCCATGCCCTCGGCACCGGCGCCGCTGGTCGCCTGATAGGTGGAAACGATGGCGCGCTTGATGCCGAAGGCCTTGTGCAGCGGACCGAGCGCCACGACGGCGATGGCCGTGGTGCAGTTCGGGTTGGCGATCAGGCGCGACCCGGCGGCGTACGCCTCACGGAAGACGTGGGCGTTGATTTCCGGAACGATCAGCGGGATGTCGGCGTCGTAGCGGAAGGCGGAGCTGTTGTCGATCACCAGCGCGCCGGCCGACGCGAGATCCTTGGCATGCGCCTTGGCGAAATCGCCCGACACCGCCAGCAGGACAACGTCATACCCCTTCACCACCGCGGCGTCGAAGGCCTTCAGGGTCAGGGCGCCATAGGGGGTCTCCTGCACCTTGCCGGCGGACCGCTCGGAGGCGAACAGACCGAGTTCGGCGACCGGGAAGTTGCGGTCGTGGAGGACCTTGACCATCTCGCGGCCGACGGCGCCGGTGGCGCCGACCACGGCGACGCGGAGGGACTTGGAAGAAGCGGAGGCGTTGCTGCTGCTCATGGCGGGGTTCCGTCCTGTCTATCGCACTGTTGATCGGACCGGCCTATCGGTCGTTCGGACAGCGGACCCCGGATACGACGAGGCCCCGTCCGTTGTCCGGCGGGGCCTGCCTCGTGGAAGAAACGCTGGTCGATCCGATCAGCACGCACCACGACGCTGCCCGCCGAAGCGAGTCGCTTTTTTGGTCGTAGTGATGGTGATGGCCTTGCGGTTCATGACGCCTTCTTATCCGAACGCGCAGGCATTGTAAAGCGCCTGCGCGTTCGCCCTTTCAGAAATTACCGGCTTTACCGGAACCCCTCGCCGTCATGGCTCGGCTTGACCGGGTGTACGTCCCAGATCTCGCCGGCATACTCGTTGACCGTACGGTCGGACGAGAACCAGCCCATGTTGGCGGTGTTCAGGATGGCCTTGCGGGTCCATTCCTCCGGGTCGCGGTACAGCTGCATCGCGGCATCCTGCGCCCGGCAATAATCGGCGAAGTCCGCCGTCACCAGGAAATGGTCGCCGCCGTCGGTCAGCGCCTGGACGATGGGGTGGTAGCGGTTGCGGTCGTCCGGCGAGAAGGCGCCGGTCGAGATCATGTCGAGCGCCCGCTTCAGGCTGGGGTTCGACGCGATCACCTCGCGCGGGTTGAAGCCGCCGCTGGCGCGCAGGTCGTTCACCTCATCCGCGGTCATGCCGAAGATGAAGATGTTGTCCGCACCCACATGCTCGCGGATCTCGACGTTGGCGCCGTCCAGCGTGCCGATGGTCAGCGCGCCGTTCAGGGCCAGCTTCATGTTGCCGGTGCCCGACGCCTCCATGCCGGCGGTGGAGATCTGCTCCGACAGGTCGGCGGCCGGGATGATGATCTCCGCCGCGGTCACATTGTAGTTCGGCAGCAGCACGACCTTCAGGTTGTCGTGCACCGACGGGTCGTGGTTCACCACCTTGGCGACGTCGTTGATCAGTTTGATGATCAGCTTGGCCATGTGATAGGAGGGCGCCGCCTTGCCGGCGAACACCTTGGTCACCGGAACCCAGCTGACCGTCGGGTTGTCGCGCATCTCATTGTAGAGCGCGATGGTGTGCAGCACGTTCAGCAGCTGGCGCTTGTATTCGTGCATGCGCTTGACCTGCACGTCGAAGATGCTGTCGACCAGCACCTCCTCGCCGGTCTGGCGGGCGATATAGGCGGCCAGACGCTTCTTGTTCTTGCGCTTGGCCCGGCGGAACTCCTCGCGGAACACCACGTCGTCGGCCTTCTCGCGCAGCGCCGCGATCTGCGACAGGTCGGAGATCCAGCCCTCGCCGATGCGGGTGGTGATCAGTTCCGACAAAGCCGGGTTGGCCTGCTTCAGCCAGCGGCGCGGGGTGATGCCGTTGGTCTTGTTGTTGATGCGGTCCGGGAATTCCTCGTGGAAGTCGGCGAACACCGTCTGCTTCATCAGGTCGGTGTGCAGGGCCGACACGCCGTTGACCTTGTGCGAGCCGAGGAAAGCGAGGTTGCCCATGCGCACGCGGCGCTCGCCGCGCTCGTCGATCAGCGACAGCCGCGACAGCTTGGCATTGTCCCCTGCCGCCTTCGCCTTGGTGCGGTTCAGGAACTTGGCATTGATCTCGTAGATGATCTGCATGTGGCGCGGCAGCACCCGCTCGATCATCCGCACCGGCCAAGCTTCCAGCGCCTCGGGCAGCAGGGTGTGGTTGGTGTAGGCGAAGGTGGCGCGGGTGATCTCCCACGCGTCGTCCCAGCGCAGCGCATGCTGATCGACCAGCAGGCGCATCAGTTCGGCGATGCCGATGGCCGGGTGGGTGTCGTTCAGCTGGATCGCCGCCTTGTTGGGCAGGTTCTCGAAGGTGGTGTGATGCTGAAGGTAGCGGCGCAGGATGTCCTGCAAGGAGGCGGAGGTGAAGAAATACTCCTGCTTCAGCCGCAGCTCCTTGCCGGTCTCCGTCGCGTCGTTGGGATAGAGGACGCGGCTGAGATTCTCCGACAGGATCTTCTGTTCGACCGCCTTCATATAGGCGCCGTCGTTGAAGTGGCCGAAGTTGAAGTCGCGGGTGGCGCGGGCGGACCACAGGCGCAGCGTGTTGATCGTCTCGCCGCCGAATCCGACGACCGGCGTGTCATAGGCCATCGCAAGCACGCGGTCGGCATCGACCCAGCGGTAGGCGCGCTCGCCGACGCTGTCGCGGAACTCTTCGACGCGGCCGTAGAACTGGACCGGATACAGCACCTCCGGACGGGCGAATTCCCACGGGTTGCCGAATTGCAACCACTGTTCGGGGTACTCGACCTGCCAGCCATTCTCGAAGCGCTGCTCGAACAGACCGAACTCGTAGCGGATGCCATAGCCGTAGCCGGGCAGATTCTGGGAAGCCATGCTGTCGAGGAAACAAGCGGCCAGACGGCCGAGGCCGCCGTTGCCGAGCGCCGCGTCCGGCTCGGCGTCGACCACATCCTCCATCGACAGGCCGAGGCGGTCGAGCGCCTGACGGCACTCGTCCACGATGCCCAGGTTCGACAGGCTGTTGGTCAGCAGGCGCCCGATCAGGAACTCCAGGGAAAGGTAATAAACGCGCTTGGCGTCTTCATGATAATAGCTGCGGGTCGTGTCCATCCAGCGGTCGACGACGCGGTCGCGGACAGCCAGCGCCACGGTGTGGAACCAGTCGCGGCGCGTGGCGGCGCGTGCATCCTTGCCGACCGAATAAACCAGCCATTCCAGGAACGACCGTTTGAGGCCATCGACATCGAGGCTGCGGCGTTCGATGTCGCGAGATTTGAACCGAGCGTCCATGTCCTGACTTTCTGCGTGAAAGGCCAATAGGAGCGGGCGGCTGGAAGGACGGCGCTCCGTATATTGGGGAAGTGTCTGCCCTGTTGGTTAAGCAAAGCTTTCCCCAGATGGAACCTACCGCCGTTTCGCTGTGGTAAAAGGGAGTAGGTTGTCATCCCCTTCCCTATTTCCCATCAACGATGCGTCACGAATCCAATCCTGTCCACTGCGATGCAGCATGCATCGGCATCCGCCACGCCGAATCGGCCGATATTCCTGCGCTGCTGGCGATCGAGGAGCAGAGCTTCGCGACCGACCGGATGACGCAGCGCAACTTCCGTTATGCGATCCGGCAAGCAAAAGGTGTGGTGCTTGTGGCATACCGCCCAGTACCGAAGGTGCAAGAAAGGCCGCCTTGCCATCAGCCCGGCGCCTATGGGGTCGTCGGTTTCCATGCCGGGACGCCCTTCGCCCGGCTGACCTCCTTCGCCGTGGCCCCGGACAAACGTGGGCAGGGACTCGGCCGCAGCCTGCTTGCCGCCCTGGAGAAAGCCGCCGCCGACCATGGCTGCCGCGGCATGAGACTGGAGGTGCGGGCCGACAATGCAGCGGCGATCGCCCTCTACACCGCCGCCGGCTATCGCTGTTTCTCCACCTATCCGGATTATTACGAGGACGGAATGGCGGCGCTGCGCCTGGAAAAGCTGCTGGGTCCCGGCCACTGACTGTTGCAGGTACGCACCGGCAGCCGCGTTCGATGGTGGTAAGCCCGGCAAGCTGAGGCTGGACCGGAATCGCCGGATTCTGCCACCGATGTCACTCTTTCCGAATCCTGCGGTGGAACATCCCCTGCGCACGGCGCGTTTAGCTCCCGACACGATCAACGACGGGCAACAACGGGACCGCCTCAATGACGCCACCGCCGACCGGATCGTTCCACAACACCCCGCAGAGGCAGCCGACCCGCGCCAGATGACGGGCCGGCCCCTGGGCACCTGGGAGCTCATCCTCAGGACGCCCTGAGCGCTCAAGACCGAAAAAACACTGTCAGCCCTTCGAACCGGTGGCGCCGCCTTTGCGCGCCGGAAAGCCCAACGCCGTCCCCGCTCCGCGCCCCGCCTGACCGCGACGGGCGCCGCCGCCGACCAGGCCGGCGGGAGACGTACACAGACCGTGGAGGAAGGAAAGACCATGGCGTACTCGTTCGAAAACGAACTGATCCGCTGCATGCCGAACCTGCAGCGCTATGCCTGCAAGCTGACCCGTGACGCCAACGCCGCAGAGGACCTGCTGCAGGACTGCCTGGCCCGCGCCTTGTCGCGCCAGCATCGTTTCGAACCCGGCACCAATATGCAGGCATGGCTGACCACCATGCTGAAGAACCTGCACTTCAACAACCTGCAGCGCGACCGCCATGTGACGAAGGTGGAACTGTGGGACGGCGCCATGTCGGTCGATGCGGCGCAGATGTCGCGGCTGGTTTTCCGCGATGTCGACCGGGCCTTTTCCTCCCTCACCCCCAGCCAGCGCAAGGTCGTCAAGCTGGTCGCCATCGAAGGCCGTCCCTATCAGGAAGCGGCGGAAACGCTGAACGTGTCGATCGGCACCATCCGCTCGCGCCTGTGCCGGGCGCGGGAACGGCTGAACAACCTGATGGCCGCCTGATCGACCGGAATTCCTCCACGTCGGCGCTACGTCAGCGCCAAATCGGTCATGAGCGCCCTCCACAGTCCTCTGCGGAGGGCGTTCGCGTTACAGGGGGCTTTTCCACGCTGGGAGCGGAAGACGCCGTCGCCGACATCGCCGCTCAGGGATGGTGCAGGGGCTTGCCATTGCCGCGATAGCCGGGCCGGGTGTCCTGACGCCGGGCGGCTACCTGCTTTCCTATCGAGCCATAGGTATTCTTCTTGGTTGGCAAGCCGTTCGGGTATGGATGGGATGAGTTGCACATTCACAACAAACCCCAATGCACGGCGTTCCTCACAGAAGAGCGCCGGAACAATTGGCGACATTGCCTTGTTACTTGGCCGGGCGACGCGAAAGAGGATGGCAGTGCCGGATTGCTCGTCTCGAAAGTGAGCAATGATCGCGCCGTTTGTCGGACTGGTATGGCCGAGGATCATGCCCATAAGATGGGGTAGGCGTCCTTTCGGCCGAGCCGTCCGCCAGCGGTGGAGCCACCGGACGTGTCACGGTTGATCGTGTCCCAGGGGAGACCCCCGGCGACCCATCCGGGAACGACAGAGATGAAGCGTGTAACGATGACCGATATAAACGCCTATCTGGACGGCGCCCTGGACGAGCGGGAGCGTGCCGAATTCGAGAGCGTGGTCGAGAGCGATCCCGACGCGAAGGCGCTGCTCGCTCAGCATCGCCAGCATGTCGAGGAGCTTCATCGCCTTTACGACCCTGTCCTGAGCGAAGAGGTGCCCCCCAGAATGCTGGAGCTGCTGCGCAAGCGGAACGGCTGACGGTCCCCTGGGCGCCCCGCGTTATTTTTTCTCCGTCCGGCAGCACATTGCGTTATTGCATGCGGCAGGCCCATCTTTGGGGGAAGGGCCGGTTCGGACGGATGAAGCATGGCACCCAGACGAGCGGAGCCGAGCATCCTGCTCGGCCCGATCCTGTACTTCCGTGGGGAGCAGCGCGACCGCTGGTGGCTGTCGGCGCTGTTCGTTCTGGATGGGGATGTCGAGCCCGACGATCTGCGGGTGGACGGCGTCACCCTGCCCGTCCCGCCGCGTCACCTGATGGTCTGGCGCCGCCGCCAAGTCTGGCGCTTCGACTTCGCCGTTCCCCGCGGCATGCGCGACACCGATGTCACATACGGCTTTCCTGACGGTCCCCGCTGGAACGTGATCGTTCCGGGTCGTCACTCATTTCCCCGCCTCGCTATTCTTTACGGGAGCGGAATGAGTGGAGACGCCGGTCCCGACGCCGCTGCGCCGACCGCTCTCTGGCCCGACCTGATCTCCCGGCATGCCGCCGACCGCTATCACCTGTTGGTTCAGGCGGGCGGGCAGATCGATGGCGACGCGGTGATGTCAGCCTCCGCCCAGGCCCGTGGCTTGCTGACGGATGCCTCGCGGCGGCTCGGCCCCGCCCTGCCCGGTGTGGCTGAGGAACTGATGACCGCCGGCTTCGACCGGATGCTGCGGGTTTGGAGCGGTGCCGCCGCTGCCTCGGCGCTGGCCTCCATCCCGTCGGTGATGATGTGGGATGGCGCCGATCTCGGCCGTCTGCTGGCGGGCGCCTGGAACAGCCGGGAGGAGGGCGACGCCACATCGCGCAGCCTGCGTCCGCTGCTGATGGCGGTGCGGCGTCAGGTCCAGCTGTTCCAGACCGGGTCGGTGGCGGACAGCCCGCCGGATTGCCTGTGGGGGTCCGCCTGCGGAACGCTGGCACAAGGCTTTGTCCTGGGCGAAGCCGGACTTCTTGCGCTCGATCTCTGGACCGACCGCAACAGTCGGCGCCTGCTGTCCGAACGGGACTGGAGCCTGTTGTCCGATTGGCTCGACCACTTTGCCGCATGCCGGCATCTGATCCTGGTCAGCGGCGGGCCGCTCCTGTCTCCGGCCGCCGCCTTGCTCGACCGCCTGGGAAGCGCAATTCCGGCCCGGATGCGCAACCGACTGGAGGGCCGGCTGGGGGACCGTTTGTCGTCGGCCGGACGTCATGCCGATTGGGAGAGGATGCTGCGCACCCTGGGCGATTTTTCCCGGCGCAGCGGCTGCCGCATCACCATCGCGTCCCGAGGCCTTGCAGACGGAGCGGGAGCGCGGGGAGTGCTGCGCGGTGGCGGGCTGGAGATGTGGCAGCTCTATGCCCCCACTTTCACCGCGGCCGGCCGGCCGGCCGGCTGGCGGTCGCGGCTGGCGGAGCCGCTGGCGATCCGCCCCGATCATCCCCTGCCTGCCCACCGGTTCGAGATGCCGCCCTTCGCGGAAAACGGGCGGCGCCTGCTGCGGGGGGCCGGATGGATCGCATGCAGCTTCGATGCGAAGGGTCAACTGCATGCCCGCTGGTGCCTGCCCGGCGATGGCGGCCGTTACACCCAGGCCATCTGAAAGGGCCATCCGCCAAAGAGAGCGTCGAGGTCTGCGGCGCCTCCCTTATGGCGCCGCCCGCTCCACCACGAACAGCAGGCCGGGGACCGGCACGCCCTTCTCCCGGCGTGGCGTGCAGGGCTCCATCAGGCGGATCGTGAATCCGGCCATGCCCGCGGTTTCCCGGACATAGCCTTCGGCATGGGCATATCGCCGGGTGGCACCGAGGACAAAGGGATCGACCGCCGCTTCGTCCGCCAGACGCTCTACGGTCGCGGCGAAATGGCCTCCTGGCACCAGAGCACGGGCCGCCGCGGCGAAGACGGCTGCGAGATCGCCGATATAGACAAGGACATCGGCGGCGACCAGCAGGTCCCAGCCGCCGGGCGTCCGCTCCATCGCCTCCACCACGTCGCCGACACCCAACTCTTCATAGAGCATGCGCTGACGCGCCTTCTCGACCATCCTCGGCGACAGATCGACCCCGGCCAGATGTGCGGCAAGCGGTTTGAAGGTCACCCCCGCCAGCCCGGTGCCGCAGCCGAGATCGAGAATCCGCAGAGCCGCGGCAGCGGGCATCACCCGATCGACCGCAGAGCGCAGCAGGTCCGGCGCCGCGTAGCCGAGCTTACCGACCAGATCCTGGTCGAAGCGGTCGGCATAGCGGTCGAACAGGGCACGGACATAAGCGGCCGACAGGTCGGCCCCCTCCCCGGCCTCCAGGGCGGCGATCAACCGTTCGATGGCCGCCGCCTCATCCCCCTCCGCGAGGTCCCGGGCGTGACGGAGCACAGCCAGAGCCTTCACCGGTTCGCGAAGGGCAAGCCAGCTGCGTCCCAGCGCATGATGGACAGCCGAATCGTCCTCATACCGGCGGGCAAGCGGCTGAAGCAGTTCGACCGCCGCCAGCGCATCGCCTGACGCGGTCAGTGTTTCGGCCAATGCCAGCACGGCATCGCGGTCGTTGGGGCGCAGAGCCACCGCCTCCCGGAATTCCTCCAACGCCTCATCGGACCGGCCAAGTGCAGCGAGACAGCGGGCGAGCCCGAGTCGAACCTGCGCCGAATCGCTCCGCTCCGCCGCCAGAGCGTGGAAAAGCGCATGTGCAGCATCGATTTCACCGCACTGCCGCAGGGCATCGGCAAGCATCGACCGCCACGCCCAGTTTCCCGGCTCAAGCGCGACGGCGCGCCGGAAACAGGCGGCGGACTGCCCCGCCGGACCCTGTGCGCCTTCGGCTTCGGCCAGCGCGGACCACGCCTCGCCGTTGACGGGATCGACAATGACGGCGGCACGGAATGCGAGCCCGGCCCCGGCATGATCCCCGGCATAGAGCCGGTCGTATCCAACCCGGAACATTTGATCGAGATTGTAGATTTGCGGCTCGTCGCCGAAGGAGGGATCCGCTGACACGGATGAATGTCCTCTGGTGTCGGGCTTCGGCCAGGGAGATGCCGCCGGCCCGGAGAACCCGCCTCCGCCCGCCATCGGGCCGTCCCGGGCGACGCTGCGGCTCCGCCAACCCCCAGGCATCCGAGTCCCGGGAAATAAGGCGGCGGAGTTTACTGCCCCAACATGCTGCGCTGCGCAAGGGGGGAGCGAAAATCCTTCCGAAGTGTGATTCCGGCGACACGCGGTCGCAGTAGCCCTGTTTGCGGACCCTGTTCAAAAGGATAGTGGAGCCGGCTTGGCTAACCCTATCGTTATCGCCGGCAAATGTGGCGATTCAATGGCTTATGGCCCATGTCGAAGGGCCTAAGCCGTCCGTTCCGGGGCTCGGCGTGACATCTGCCGGACGAAAGCTGTGGTATTACCAGGGTGCAAGCGGGTTGACGATGGATCAAATTTTTGGAAGTGTGGCCTCGGCGCCCGATTGGGAGGCGCTGAACATCTGGGTAGGAGGCGGTCGCCGTAAGCGACTCGGTGACCGGAACAACGGCCCCGCGCGGGGGGTCAAACAGCCGCCGTAGAACACGGGGCGATAGCAGAAGGAGGTTTGGGATGCGGGGACGAAATCAGCGCGTAGGCGCCACAGGGTGTGGACGCTTCGCACTGGCTGCGGGACTGCTGA
Source organism: Azospirillum sp. 11R-A (assembly GCF_049472615.1). Classification (NCBI taxonomy): domain Bacteria; kingdom Pseudomonadati; phylum Pseudomonadota; class Alphaproteobacteria; order Rhodospirillales; family Azospirillaceae; genus Azospirillum; species Azospirillum sp. 11R-A. The sequence continues at coordinate 204,661 of NZ_JBCEBL010000010.1, forward strand.
CGGCTTCCATGGCTGTCCTCACCGTTTCCGGCACGGCCCAGGCCCAGACCGCGACCCAGTCGAAGGAAAGCTGCGTCACCCACGCGGTGGAAGCCGAGCAGAAGCTGGGCATTCCGTCCGGCATGCTGGTCGCCATCGCCCTGGTGGAAAGTGGCCAGGACGGCGCCCCCCACCCGTTCGCAATGAGCGTTCAGGGTCGCCCCTATTACGCCCGCAACGTCAGCGACGCTGCCCGCCACCTGCGCGACCATCGCGGCCAGCTTCGCAGCAACACCTATGTCGGCTGCATGCAGCTGTCGGTCGCGACTCACCGGGGTGAGTTCCAGCCGCTGGAGAAGATCGTCGAGCCGCGCGACAACGTGTTTTACGCCGGCCAGCTTCTCGTCCGCTTCCACGGCGAGGAAGGCAACTGGAAGACCGCGCTGACCCGCTACAATGGCAGCTCGGGCCGTCGCGCCCAGGCCTATGTCTGCAAGATCTGGCAGAGCCTGTCCGAACTGGACACGCAGAGCGCCAAGCTGCTGGCCTCCTCCCGTTGTGAAGACAGCGATCCCGTCAGTGTCGCCCCGCGCACCCGCCGCAGCTTCCGCAACGCCCAGCAGGTCGCGGCCATCAACTGACAGCCATCCGATAGCCGTGCTGCGTGACGGCAGCTGTGAGAGCGCTGGCGCGGCGCTGTCGGATCGGGTAAACCCCGACGCATGAACTACCGCCATATTTTCCACGCCGGCAACCCGGCCGACGTGATGAAGCACGCCGTCCTAGCGCTGATCTTGGATCATCTGCGCGCCAAGCCGGCGCCGTTCTGCGTGCTCGACACCCATGCCGGAATCGGCCGCTATGACCTGACGTCCGAAGCGGCCCGCAGGACGGCGGAGAGCGACGAGGGCATCGGCCGGCTGTTCGGCCATCCCCTGGCGCACCCTGCCCTGGCACCCTATCTCGACGCCGTACAGGCACTGAACCCGGATGGGTCCCTGCGCTGGTACCCGGGTTCCCCCCGCGTCGCCCGCGCAGCCCTGCGCCCGCAGGACCGCATGGTGCTGGTGGAACTGCATCCTGACGACGCCCACACCCTGAAAGCGGAGTTCGCCGGCGACCGCGCCGTCGCCGTGCATCAGTCGGACGCCTACACGGCGCTGAAGGCCCACCTTCCGCCCAAGGAGAAGCGCGGGCTTGTCCTGATCGATCCGCCGTTCGAGCAGCCGGACGAGTTCGCCCGCATGGCGGAGGGGCTGGCACTGGCGCACCGCCGCTGGTCCACCGGCATCTTCGCCCTGTGGTATCCGATCAAGGAACGTGCGGCTGTCTGGCGGTTCCAGGATGCGGTGGAAAAGACCGGCATCCCGAAAGTGCTGATCGCCGAACTGACCTGGCACCCCGAAGACACCCATCTCCGGCTGAACGGCTCCGGTCTGCTGATCGTCAATCCGCCCTGGCAGCTGGACGAAATGCTCAAGGCAATGCTGCCGGCCCTGCACGACGCCCTGCCCTCGACCGGCGGCGGCACGGCGGTCAGCTGGCTGACGCCCGAGGCGTCATAGGGAAAGCCGGTCCAGGCGCAGAAAAAACCCCGGTCCTGTCGGGCCGGGGTTCAAGTCAGGATGGAGACCGTTCGTTATCGATGACGTGCCGTCATCGGCGGCGCGGTGGTCAGAACCGGCGCTCCGCCTGCTGGGCCGCGCCTTCCAGGCGGGCGTTCAGCTTGCCGATGGCGGTGTTGGCAGTGCTTGCCGAAAGTTCGGAGATTTTGACGCTGCGGCTCAGAACCAGCTGCATGTTGTCCTTCAGCATGCGGCTCTGCGCCGCGTAGAAGTCGGGAACGCTCCGGCTGCGCATCAGGGCGTTCACGCCCTCCGCGTTGCGGGATGCGACCTCCTGGGCCAATCCCATCCATTCACGCCAGGCGTTCTGGAGACCGTCGGCCAGCACGCTGCTGCACTGGACCATGACGTCCATGGTCTCGCGGGTCTGGCTGGCGACTTCGCCCTGGGCTTCCTTGGACAGGCCCAGAACGCGCTGGAACTGCTCAGTCGTGCGGCCGGCGACATCGGTGGCGGAGCCCATAGCGGACTTGGCGGCTTCTGCGCCACGGCGGGTCATGTCGGCACCGGCATCCATCGCCTTCTGTCCGGCACCCAGACCGGCATCGGTAGCGTGGACTCCCGTTTCCGCCGCGGTTCCACCGATCGAGCGCGCGGCATCGGCAGCGCGGCGGGTGGTGGTCTCGCCGGCGCGCGTCAGATCGTCGAGCGTGCCCTTCGCCAGGTCGGCGGTCTCACGCACACCGGTTGTGGTGTCCTTGTCCATAGCCATGCGGGATGCTCCTCGAATATTTTCGTCCGGGACGACGCTTCTTCCCAAATCTCGCGTCGGCCATTTATGCTGCACCGCCGAACGAGTTCATCCCTATAACACCTGGCAAACAGAACGTTCCAGCGCGCAAAATAATATCGCCACATCCTTTCTTTCGAGGTATGCGGTATTTTGAAATCGAACTGTCTTTTGTGTGAAACAGTTCTTAGTCGATTTGATCCGCCTTAATCAGAACCGCTATCCGGAACGGCTCTGCTTTTCAAACCGCGCCTGGATCTCCCCGGCAATGCCGCGGCGGAAGACCAGCACGCAGGCGACGAAGATGCAACCGATCACCACCGGCACGGGAAGGCTGGTCGCCGCCAGATAGTTCTCCAGGGTCACCACCAGAGCGGCTCCGATCACCGGCCCGGTCAGCGTGCCCATACCGCCCAGCAGCGTCATCAGCACGACCTCGCCCGACATCTGCCACGTCACGTCGGTCAGCGTCGCCAATTGAAACACGATCGCCTTGGTGCCACCGGCTAAGCCGGCCAGCGTCGCCGACAGGACGAATGCCATCAGCTTGTAACGCTCGGTGCGGTAGCCCAGCGAAATGGCACGCGGTTCATTCTCACGAATCGCCTTCAGCACCTGCCCGAAAGGCGAATGCACGGTCCGCCAGATGATGGCAAAGCCGATCAGGAAAACACCCAGCACCGTATAGTACATCGCCAGCGGGTTGTTCAGGTCGAAGACGCCGAACAGGACGCCGCGCGGAACCGCCTGGATGCCATCCTCGCCGTGGGTGAAAGGCAATTGCAGGGCCAGGAAGAACACCATCTGGCTCAGCGCCAGCGTGATCATGGCGAAATAGATGCCCTGGCGACGGATCGCGATGCTGCCGAACAGGATACCGAGGAATGCCGAGGCCGCGGTGCCAAGCAGAATCCCCAGTTCCGGCGACAGTCCCCACACCTTCACCGTATGGGCCGTGACATAGGCGGCGCTGCCGAAGAAGGCGGCGTGGCCGAAGCTGAGCAGACCACCGAAGCCGATCAGCAGGTTGAAGGCGCAGGCGAACAGCGCGAAACACAGCACCTTCATCAGGAAGACGGGATAGAGCAGAAAGGGAACCGCCAGCAGCGCCACCAGCACCGCAAGAGCGCCGACCCGTGCCAGCGTCGACCCTGCCGACGACGCTTTGACGGCCTCCCCGGATGCCCGGCCGCTGCTTTGCGAATGAAGGCTCATGCGCTCACCTCTCCCGTCCGAACAGGCCGGCTGGCTTGATCATCAGCACCACCGCCATGATGACGAAGACCACGATGTTGGAGGCCTCCGGGTAGAACACCTTGGTCAGCCCCTCCAGCAGGCCAAGCCCATAGCCGGTCAGCACGGCGCCAAGGATCGACCCCATGCCGCCGATCACCACCACCGCGAACACAACGATGATCAGGTTCGATCCCATCAGCGGCGACACCTGGTAGATCGGTGCCGCCAGCACGCCGGCAAGCCCGGCCAACGCCACGCCGAAGGCGTAGGTCAGCGTGATCATCCGCGGGACATTGATGCCGAAGGCCTGGACCAGAACCGGATTTTCCGTCGCCGCGCGCAGATAGGCGCCCAGCTTCGTCTTCTCGATGGCGATCCAGGTGCTGATGCAGACAATCAGGGAAGCGACGACCACCCAGCCGCGATAGTTGGGCAGGAACATGAAGCCGAGATTCTGCCCGCCCTTCAGCGCGTCGGGGATGGGGTAAGGCTGCCCCGAGACGCCATACTGGTGGCGGAACGCGCCCTCGACGATCAACGCCAACCCGAATGTCAGCAGCAGGCCGTAGAGATGGTCCAGCTTGTAGAGCCGCGACAGCAGCGTCTTTTCCAGCACCACCCCGAACAGCCCGACGACCAGCGGCACCAGCAGCAGCGCCCACCAGTAACCGATGCCCAGCTGGGTCATCAGCAGCCAGGCGACGAAGGCCCCCATCATGTAGAGCGCGCCATGGGCGAAGTTGATGACGTTCAACATGCCGAAGATCACCGCCAGCCCAAGGCTGAGCAGCGCGTAAAACGATCCGTTGATCAACCCCAGCAAAAGCTGACCGAACAGCGCCTGGGGCGGAATGCCGAAAATCGTTCCCATCATGAGCGTCGCCCTCTCCAACGGCATCCCCGCCGAACCGGTCCCCCAGGACCGTCGCGGCGGGGATGCCGCTCCGTCACGTCATGGCTTGTGCCGGCCGGCCATCATTTCGGCACCGTCATTTCGGCAGCTTGCAGCCGCTCTCCTCGAAGCTTGCGAAGGCTTCCTTGCCGGGGATGGTGCGCAGGATCTGGTAATAGTCCCAGGCGCCCTTCGATTCGGACGGCTTCTTCACGCGGGCCAGATACATGTCGTGGACCATGCGGCCGTTCGGCAGGATAGTGCCGTTCTTGGCGAACATGTCGTTGACCGGCATCTCCTTCATCTTGGCGGCGACGGTCGGGCCGTCGTCGGTCCCGGCGGCTTCGATGGCCTTCAGATAATGACGGACGGCGGAATAGCTGCCGGCCTGCACCATCGTCGGCATCTTGCCATGGCGGTCGAAGAACTTCTTGGACCAGGCACGCGATTCGTCGTCGCGGTCCCAATAGAAGCCGGTGGTCAGCACCAGATCCTGGGCGACCTGAAGCCCCAGCGCATGCACGTCGGACAGGAAGATCAGCAGGCCGGCGAGCTTCTGCTGGCCACCCTGCGTCAGGCCGAATTCCGACGCCTGCTTGATCGAGGTGATGGTGTCGCCGCCGGCGTTGGCAAGGCCGACGATCTTGGCGCCCGACGCCTGCGCCTGGAGCAGGAAGGAGGAGAAGTCGGCGGAGTTCAGCGGCGCCTTCACCGAACCGACGACCTTGCCGCCCGCCTTCTTCACCTCGACCGAGGTATCGGCCTCCAACTGATGGCCGAAAGCGTAGTCGGCGGTGATGAAGAACCAGCTGTCGCCGCCTTCCTTCACCATCGCCTGACCGGTGCCGACGGCCAGCGCGTGGGTGTCGTAGGGCCAGTGGAAGCCGGTGGGGGAACAGGCGTCGCCGGTCAGACGCGAGGTGGCCGGCCCCTCCATCAGGAAGATCTTCTTCTTCTCCTTGGTCACTTCCTGTACGGCCAGCGCCACGCCGGAGTTGGGCACATCGACGATCACATCGACGCCATCCTGGTCGATCCATTGGCGCGCGAGGTTGGCGCCGATGTCCGGCTTGTTCTGGTGGTCGGCGGAAATGATCTCGATGGGCTTGCCCAGAATCTTGTTGCCGAACTCCTCCGCCGCCATGCGGGCGGCGATGACCGATCCCTCGCCGCCGAGGTCGGCATAGAGGCCCGAACGGTCATTCAGCACACCGATCTTGACCATGTCGCCGGACAGCTTGCCCTGCTGGGCCATGGCAGGCCCGGTGGACATGACACCGATCGTCAGGGCAGCAAGGGCGGCACCGGCCAGAAGACGTGCGATCATGCGTGAATTCCTCCCCCTCAGCGTTGCGTTGCGCATAGTGCGGGCGCCCGTCCGGATTGGATCGCTCTGATCGGTTCGTCCGGCGGGTCCCGGACGGTCGTGCCGGCCTGCTCATTTGGTTTCATCGGAAACCGTCAGGCCGTGCGCGCCGTCCCTTCCCGTCCACTATGCAGGGGCATCACCTTGTACGGAAAGCGGAATTTCAGCTTCACAAACAATTTTCATCAAGGGTCTGCCGAAACGCCTGCTTTTTCCATTCGGCGGTGTATGGAGCTGTCCGGCGGCGGGTCAGCGGCCTGTCGGCGCCGGTCGATCCGCCGCATGATCGGCGTCACCGTGGTGCCGTGAACGAGAATCGAGAGCAGCACGATCAACCCGGTGATCGCCCACAGCGCATTCGGCACATCGAACTCCGCGGCGTTCAGCGCATATGCGATGTAATAGATGCTGCCCATGCCGCGGATGCCGAAGAAGCCGATGGCCAGCTTCTCGCCGACCGGCATCGCCACGCCGGTCAGCCCGACCACCCCTGCCACCGGACGCACCAGAAGCAGGATGACCACCGCGGCCCCCACGGCGCTCCAGGACAGGGCGTCGATCAGGCCATGCGCAATCGTCCCGCCGAACAGCACGAGCATCATCATCATCATCAGCCGCTCGGTCTGCTCGACGAAGTCGTGCAGGCGCTCGTGGTATTCGCTGTTGCGCTCAGCGTCGCGCAGGGCGAGCGCGGCGACGAAGACGGCGACGAATCCGTATCCGCTGGCAAGTTCCGTCAGCCCATAGGCGATCAGCGTGATGCCGAGCGATACGAACCCGTCGCCGGTCCGCGACAGGTTGGCGCGGTTCGGCACGCGGAAAGTGACATAGCCGAGGAAACGCCCGACCAGCCAACCGACACCGACCCCGGCAATCAGCTTCCAGACCACGTCCAGCAGCACCCAATGTTCCAGCAGGTCCCAGGGCGGATTGCCGTTGAGCAGCGCGACCCCAATGGCGAGATGGACGAAGGGAAAGGCCAGCCCGTCATTCAGCCCGGCCTCGGAAGTCAGACTGAACCGGATCTCGTCCTCCTCCCCCGATTTCGGCGGACCGACCTGGATGTCGGAAGCAAGGACCGGATCGGTGGGCGCCAGAGCCGCCCCCAGCAGGATCGAGGCCGGGAGAGGGAAATCGAGCCAGTACCAGCCGATCAGGGCGATCATGAGAATCGACAACGGCATGGTGATGCCCAGCAGGCGCCACGTGATGATCCAGCGCCGCCAGCCGATGCGGCGGTCCAGTTTCAGCCCTGCACCCATCAGGGAAATGATGACGATCAGTTCGGTCAGCCGCTCGGTCGCTTCCGGATAGGCCAGCGGCTCCGGGTTTTCCAGTTCCAGCGTTCCGAAAACCAGAAAGCCAAGACCGACGCAGATGATCGGGAGGGACAGCGGCAATTCCCTCAGCACCATCGGCAGCCACGCCACCAGCAGGATCAGGAATCCCAGCCCCACCAACATGACCGTGTAAGACATGCGCCGCCCATTGCCGTGATCGCTTCGGCACGGCACTGGAGCCGCGCCAAGGCCAATCCACGACAACGCACGACGCGGCGAATGGGTTCAGTTCGGGCGCAAGAAGACTTTTGGAATGGATCGGCGGAATGGATGGCGAAGGTGCCGGCTCAATCGGTTGCGCTTCCCTGCCCGAACTGGAGGGCCACACTGGGATGCTTGAACCAGATGCCGCCCGCGGGAGCCGGAACCGCGGGGGCCGTCGCAAAATCGGCCTGTCAGGCCGCCGAGGTCATCGGAAAACCGCTGTAGTCGAGCGAGGCCGACCAGAAACGTTCCAGCTTGCGCAGGGTCTCGTTGGCCTTGGTCAGTTCCTCGTCGCTGAAGCCGGCCTTTTCCAGGGCCGTCAGATGACGTTCGAACATGACGCTGATCTTCTCGCGCAGATCCAGGCCCTTCTCCGACAGGCGGACACGGACCGACCGGCGGTCGTGCGGGGAGCGTTCCTGGCCGAGATAGCCGTTCTCGACCATCTTCTTGACGTTATAGGAGACGTTGGAGCCCAGATAATAACCGCGCGCGGTCAGTTCGCCGACCGTCATCTCGTCTTCGCCGATGTTGTACAGGATCAGGCTTTGGACGTTGTTGATGTCCTGGATGCCGAGCCGGTCCAACTCAGTCTTGAGCACTTCAAGAAAGTGGCGGTGAAGCCGCTCGATCAACAGAATGCTCTCATAATAGGGTTTGCGCACCGCGGTCTCCTTTGGCTCTAACCGGCCGTTCCCCGCGCAAGGACGATACCGGGACCTTAAAGCGAGATTAACCGATCATTCGTCGGCAATCATCTTAATAATTCCAGAAAAAGTCTGGCACAACCCGTCTGTACAGGCCCCTTTCGCAGGGTGCCCCCGGCGAAAGGCTTTCGGCCGGGCGGCAGGTCCCGCATAAGCAAAAAGGGGAAGGGCATGCAATCGGTGCGTGACCTTCATCCCCTCGGCATCGCCTATGGTCAGTCCCGGAACACGAGATCGCCGCCAGCCGGTTCGGCGAAGTGCCGCTCGACATCCGACGGACCGACATCGGTCAGCTCGGCCGGCTTCCATTTCGGGTTCTTGTCCTTGTCGACCAGGACGGCGCGGATACCCTCGTAGAAATCGTCGCCGGCCAGAAAGGCGAGGCTGAGGCGCAGTTCCTGCACCATGCAACCTTCGAAATCCAGCTTGGCGCCACGGCGCAAGGCAGCCAGCGTCACCTTCAGGCTGGTCGGCGACACCCGGCGCAGGATGGCGATCTGACCGGCCGCCCACTCGGTTCCCTCGGCCTCAAGCGCCTTGACGATGGCTTCGACACTGTCGAAGGCGTAGCAGCGGTCGACCGCCGCGCGGATGCCGCTCACCGCCGCATCGCCCGCTTCACCGCGATGGGTGGCGACGGCCTCGTCGGCCGGGACGCCGGCAGCCAGATCGTCGATCAGCGCGTCGATCCTGGCGCTCGGTACGAAGGCGTCGGCGGCACCGATGGCAAGCAGGTCGGCCGCCTTCAGCCGGTCGCCGGTCAGCCCCAGCCAGATGCCGACCTGCCCTGGCAGGCGCGGCAGAAAATAGGTGCCGCCGACGTCGGGATAGAGGCCGATGCCGGTTTCCGGCATGGCGAACAGGGTGCGCTCGGTGACGATGCGGTGGGTGCCGTGCACCGACAGTCCGACGCCGCCGCCCATGGAAATGCCGTCGATCAGCGCGACATAGGGCTTGGACAGGCGCTTGATCAACCGGTTCAGCACATATTCCTCGCTGAAGAAGGCACGGACCGGTCCGGTGTCGCCACGCCCCTCCTTGGCGGCCTTGCCTGCCTCATACAGGCTGACGACGTCGCCGCCGGCGCAAAAAGCCTTTTCGCTGGCACCGCGAATCACGACGGCCTTGACCTCCGGATCGGCGTTCCAAGCCCGCAGCTGCGGATCGAACAGCCTGATCATGCCCAGCGTCAGCGCGTTCAGCGCCTTGGGCCGGTTGAGCGTGACGAGGCCGATGGCGCCCCGACGTTCGAACAGAATCTCAGCAGCGTCGCTCATCGTCTTGTATTTTCTCAATTATCGTTGCGAATCGGGCGGTGACGGGCCACCTGCGCCATCCCTGCCGAGCATCCCTTTGCGCGTCAGGACGGCAGCATCGGCCGGCAGCGATGATACGGGAGCGGGCGGCGCTGTCAAACCCACCATACGGATCCGGATGTTCGCCCGTGAGGGTCCCGCAGGGCCAATCAGGAACATCGCCCCTCTTGGACCGTTGCGCTCACGCTCTCATCTGAAGACGAGACCCCATTAGACTTCTCAGGGAAGATCAGATGCCGATGCCGTTCAACAGCCTGCCGGGTGCGCCATGAAGATCGGAATCGTCCTGAACCGGCAGGCAGGTTCCCTGGTCGATCGGCCCATCGACCGCGCCGAGACGGCGATCCGCACAGCATTCGAACGGCATGGTGCGACCGTGGACCTCCACACCGTCGACGGCGCGCAATGCACCGACACGATCCAACGGGTGCTGGACTCCGACGCCGAGGCCGTTGTGGTCGGCGGCGGCGACGGCACGCTGCACAGCGCGGTGAAGCTGGCGCTCCCGAAAGGCAAGACGCTTGGCGTGATACCTCTAGGCACTCTCAACCTGTTAGCCCGCGATCTTCATGTTCCACTGGAACTTGAGGATGCAGCGGAGGCACTGGCTGCGGGCCGGATCCGCGCCATCGACATCGCCGAGGTGAACGGGGAGCCCTACACCAACAGTTCGGTTCTGGGCTTCTATCCGCAGGTGGTTCAGGAACGCGAACGCCAGCGCAAGCAGCACCGGCTGCTGAAATGGCCCGGTGCCGCCGTGGCCTTGGCGAAGACGCTGTACCGGCTGCCGATGCTGGATGTGCGGCTGGACTGGGGCGAGGGTCCGCGCCGGATGCGCACGCCGATTCTGGTGGTGTCCAACAACGTCTATGACGACGGGTTCGGCCTCGTCCTCTCCCGTCAGGCGCTCGATGCCGGGAAACTCGGGGTTTATGTGGCCCGCGAACGGAACGCCTTCGCGATGTTGCGGTTGATGGGACGTCTGGTTGCCGGTTCGTGGAAGCAGGACGAAGGGCTGGAGACCTATGCGGTCACCAACCTGACGGTCCACAGCCGCAGGCACCACCTGAAGATGGTCAACGATGGCGAGATCCGGAAACTGCACGCTCCGCTGCATTATCGGATTCTCCCCGGTGCACTGAAGGTTCTGGCGCCTGGCTGAGAGAAAGGATGAGGATGGCGTGAAACGGCTCGCTCATATTTCCGACCTGCATTTCGGGCGGATCGACCCGCGCGTGGTCGATGGCCTGCTGGCCGACCTGACGGCGCAGGCTCCCGACCTGATCGTCATCTCAGGCGATTTCGTTCAGCGGGCCAAAGCGCGCCATTTCGAGGAGGCGCGGGCCTTCCTGCAAAAATTGCCGTTTCCTTACATGGCTGTACCGGGGAATCATGACATACCGGTTTACAATGTGTTCAAGCGCTTCACCGACCCGTTCGGCCATTACCGGCGCTACATCACCAGCGACTTCAGTCCGCTGCACATCGACGACGAGATCGCCGTGCTGGGCATCAACACCGCCCGTCCCGTCATCATGGATTTTTCCGAAGGGCGGATGAACAAGCGGCAGATCGCGCGGGTCCGCGAGGTCTTCTGCGGAATGCCGGACAGGGTGTTCAAGGTGCTGTTCACCCACCATCCCTTCCTGCCGCCGCCCGACCTGCCCAAGACGCAACTTGTCGGCCGCCACAAGCTGGCGCTGCCGGCGTTGGAAAGCTGCGGCGTCGACCTGCTGCTGGCCGGGCATCTGCACAAGGCCTATTCCGGCGACATCATGAGCTTCCACACCCAGGTCGCCCGGTCCATCCTGGTCGCCCAGGCCTCCACCGCCACCTCGACCCGCCTGCGGAACGAAGCGAACGCCTATAACCTCATCACCGTCGCCCACCCCAATGTGACGTTCGAGGTGCGGTCGTGGGAGGGTGCGGCCTTTACCGCCGGACTGGTGTCCAGTTACCGCAAGGAAGGCAGCCGCTGGGCCCTGCAGGCACAGGACACCGGCTTCCGACCGGTGGGCTCGGACGATTCCACCGTCGCCGATCCGATGGCTGCGCGATGGGAGTCGGTTGCCCGACATGCAAGCGGGGAAGCGCATGGCGGGGCATGAGACCTGCGCAAGGCTCATGCCCGGTCCCTAAGGCCTGGAACGGTCCCCGCGGCTTGAGTTCACGATGAGGGAAGGCGTAGGATCGCCGCACTCGTTCTAAGTGCATGGTTCTCCCGATGCCGATCACCCTGCCCGCCGCCTTCCCGCGCACCCGTCTGCGCCGCAACCGCGCCGATGCCTGGACCCGCCGTCTGGTCGCCGAGAACACGCTGACCGCCGACGACCTGATCTGGCCGGTCTTCGTGATCGAAGGCGAGAACCGGCGGGAGCCCGTCGCCTCGATGCCCGGCGTGGAACGCATGACCATCGACCTGCTGTGCGAGGCGGTGGTGGAAGCCGGCGCGCTGGGCATTCCCTGCATCGCGCTATTTCCGGTCGTCGGCTCCGAGGGCAAGTCGGAGGATGCGGCGGAAGCCTACAATCCGGAGAATCTGATGAACCGCGCCATCCGCGCGGTGAAGGCCGCCGCCCCCGATGTCGGCATCCTGGGCGACGTGGCCCTCGATCCCTACACCACGCATGGGCATGACGGCCTCCTGCGCGACGGCTACATCCAGAATGACGAGACGGTCGAGGTGCTGATCCGTCAGGCCCTGTCGCAGGCGGAGGCCGGCGTCGACATCGTCGCCCCGTCCGACATGATGGACGGCCGCATCGGCGCCATTCGCGACACGCTGGATGCCGAGGGGTATCAGCTGACCCGTGTCTGTTCCTACGCCGCCAAATACGCCTCCGCCTTCTACGGCCCGTTCCGCGACGCGGTGAATTCCGGCGGCTTCCTGAAGGGCGACAAGACCACCTACCAGATGGACCCCGCCAACACCGACGAGGCCCTGCGCGAGGTCGCCTGCGACCTGCAGGAGGGGGCGGACATGGTGATGGTGAAGCCGGGCCTGCCTTATCTCGACGTCATCCGGCGGGTGAAGGACCAGTTCGCGGTCCCGACCTTTGCCTACCACGTATCGGGCGAATACGCGATGCTGCGCGCCGCCTCGGGCAATGGCTGGCTGAACTACGACAAGGCACTGCTGGAAACGCTGATGGGTTTCAAGCGGGCCGGCTGCGACGCCATCCTGACCTATGGCGCGGTGGATGCGGCGAGGCTGCTCAGGCAGGGCTGAGCAGTTCGGGACCGTCTTTGAGCCGTTCGGGGCCGCGGAGCGATCCGCGGCTCTTTATCGTCAGGGCATCCCGAACGACGGAGACGCCCGATGACCGCTGAATTTCCCGTCCGCATGGCTCTGCTGACCGGCCTGCTGCTGGCCGCCTCGCCCGCTGCGGCATTCGAACTGCGCAGCCCCGATTTCACCGGCACGTCGCCGATCCCCGAGCGAAATGTCTTCGCCGGCTTCGGCTGTACCGGCGCCAACCAGTCGCCGGCCCTGAGCTGGACGGCGCCGCCGGCCGGCACGCGCAGCCTCGCCGTAACCATCTACGATCCGGATGCGCCGACCGGCAGCGGATGGTGGCACTGGGTGGTGTTCAACCTGCCGCCCGACAGCCGCAGCCTGCCCGCCGGTGCCGGCGATGCGGCCAAGCCCACCCTGCCAGCCGGGGCCGTGCAGAGCCGCACCGACTTCGGCACCCCCGGCTATGGCGGTCCCTGCCCGCCGCAGGGCGACAAGCCGCACCGCTATGTCGTCACCGTCCATGCGCTGAAGGTCGACAGCCTGCCCCTGCCCGCCGACGCATCGGGCGCCATGGTCGGCTTCAACCTGAACGCCGCCGGCTTGGGCAAGGCGACGCTGACGGCCCTCTACGGCCGTTGATCGCCTGAGCCGACCAGCCCTAGGATCGGCCGAAGCCGAAGGATGAACGCCATGGGTCCCGATCTGCTCGCCCGCCTGTCCCGCTTCGCCGCCCGCGACCTGCGTCCCGGCGGCGGCGACCGGCCACACCGGCCGGAGCTGTGGGCCTTCGTCGCCCATGACCGCGAGCGTCTGGCCGAGGTGCAGATCGAGCGCACCGCCCTGATCGCGGTGCTGGAAGGCACCAAGGAGCTGACCGACCAGTCCCGCACAACCCGCCGCTTCCCGGCCGGCAGCGCCATGCTGCTGCCGCCGGGCTGGTCCGGAGCGGTGGTGAACGATCCCAGCGCCGGCGGACGTTACCGTGCGCTGGTGCTGGAGTTCCCGGCAGAGATGGTCCGGCGGCTTCTGCGGGCCCATGGCACGGACGGGCTGACGCAACGCACCCGGCCCGGCGACTGGCATGTCACCCTGACGCCGCCCCTGACCGACGCCATCCACCATGCCGCCGCCGGTCTCACCGCCGACCCTCCGCTCCCGCCAAAGCTGGCGGAGCATCGCTGCATGGAGGTGTTGCTGGCCTTGCTGGAGGATGGTGTCTGGTGGCTGGGACCGGTGGCGCCGACCGGGACTGCCGACGCGGTGCGCCAGTTGCTGCGGACCCAGCCCGACATTCCCTGGACCGCGGAGCGCGTGGCCGGAGCGCTCAACCTCAGCACCGGCACGCTGCGCCGCCGATTGAGCGACGAGGGGTGCTCGGTCCGCAGCATCCTGACGGAAGAACGGGTTGCCCACGCCCGCGACCTGCTGGAAAGCGAGGGGCTGAGCGTGCAGGAGGCGGCGGAGGCCTGCGGTTATGCCAACCGCTCCCACTTCGCCCGCCGGATCAGGGAAGCGATGGGCGTCAACCCGTCGAACCTGCGGGTACGCTGACCGGCGCGGCGCCGTAGGCGCGGATCAGGGCCGCGACCGAATCGGCGATCACCTTCTCCGGGTCGGCGGTGACCGGCAGGCCCAACATGGTCGGCCAGAACAGAACCTCCTTCATGCCACCCAGCAACTGGGTCGCCACCACATGCGGATCCGGCGCGTTCAGCCGGCCGCGCGCATGCTGGGCGGCGATGTAGTCGTCCAGCAGCGCATAGGCCTGGCTCTTACCGCCCTCCAGATAGTCCTGCGACAGTTCGGGAAAGCGCTGGTGCTCGGCGATCACCAGACGCAGGAGGCCGCGCACCTCCGGCCGGCCGGTATGGACCAGCAGAGACCGCAGGAAAGCCGGCAGAGCCCGCTCCGGCGGTTGGTCGTGGCGCAGCAGGCTTTGTCCGTCCTCGCTGCGGAATCCCTCATAGAGTTCCGACACAACGGCCTGGAACAGCTCCCGCTTGCCGGGGAAATGGTTGTAGACGGTGCGCTTCGACACGTTGGCGTCGGCGGCGATGGCGTCCATCGACGACGCCTCGTAGCCATGTGTCAGGAAGGCACGCGTCGCCGCCTCCACCACCGCATCCCGTTTGACCGAACCGCGCGCGGCACCCCCCGCCTGAGACGTTGACATTCCCCACCCTCAAAGTACACTGCACAGTGTAGTGTAGTTGTTGCCGCAGGCTCCCAGGGTAATCCGCCCGGCCGCGGCACGGGAGGGGTAAAGCGATGAAACAGCGCAACATCGGTGGCATTCTCTCGGTATCCGAAATCGGCCTCGGCTGCATGGGCATGTCGGAGTTCTATGGCCCGACCGACGATGCCCAGTCGCTCACCACGCTGGAGCGGGCGCTGGAGCTTGGCGTCACCCACTACGACACCGCCGACATGTATGGCAGTGGACACAATGAAACGCTGCTCGCCCGTTTCCTGGCCGGCAGGCGCGACCGGATGACGATTGCCACCAAGTTCGGCATCGTCCGCCAGCCTGGCGAGTATGCCCGCCGGGTTGATACCAGCCCGGCCTACGTGGCCCAGGCCTGCGACGCTTCGCTGAAGCGGTTGGGGGTGGAGACCATCGACCTCTATTACGCCCACCGCATCAACCCTGACATCCCCGTGGAAGAGACGGTCGGCGCCATGGCCGATCTGGTCAAGGCGGGCAAGGTCCGTGCGCTCGGCCTGTCGGAGGTGTCCGCGGCAACCCTGCGCCGCGCTCATGCCGTCCACCCCATTGCCGCGGTGCAGAGCGAATATTCGCTGTGGACCCGCGATGTCGAGGCTGCGGTGCTGCCGACCTGCCGCGACCTGGGCATCTCGCTGGTCGCCTACGCACCGCTCGGCCGCGGCATGCTGACGGGGGCGGTCAGCAGCCCCGACCAGTTCGCCGAGAACGACTTCCGCCGTGTGGCACCGCGCTTTTCCGGCGACAATTTCGACCGCAATCTGGCCCTGGTCGAACAGGTCAAGGCACTGGCTGCGCAGAAGGGCTGCACGCCGGGGCAGGTGGCGCTTGCCTGGCTGCTGGCCCAGGGGCCGGACATTCTGCCGATCCCAGGCACCAAGCGGATCAAGTATCTGGAGGAGAATGTCGGCGCCGCAGCGGTGACGCTGACCGATGCGGAGGCCAAGGCGCTGAGCGACGCGCTGCCACCGGGCGCGGCGGCAGGGGACCGCTACACCGCCGAGGGGATGCGCGGGGTGAATGTGTAAGGTGCGATGACGGACGATGGGAGGCGGCATGATCTGCCACCTCCCATGTCCTGCATGTCCTACTTCGGCGTTCCCGACCAGACCTGGAACTGCGTGGTTTCCATCAGCATGTCGCTGTGGCCGAACGCCGCCTTGAACAGTTTGCCGACGCCGGCAGTCCGTTGCGTTACCGCAACCAGCGTGCCGCGCAGCTTCAGATACTGCTTCGTCCCCGCCACCAGCGCGTCGAGCATGCCGAAATCCTCGTCCTTGCCGCGGTGAAGCGGCGGGTTGGACAGGATCAGGCCGAAACGCTCGCGGGTGCCCAAGCCGGCCAAACCGTCGCTCAGCACCAGTTCGGCGTCCGGCACGTTCTGACGGGCAGCGTGCAAGGCCACCGCGTCGATGTCCAGCAGGGTCAGCGGCGCGTCGGGCTGACGCTCACGCACGGCCCGTGCGATCACCCCGGCGCCGCAGCCGAAATCCAGCACGCGGGTGCCGGCCGCCACCTCCGGCAGCACCTTCAGCAGGCATTCGGTGCCGGCATCCAGATGGCCGTGGGCGAACAGGCCCGGATAGGACACCAGTTCCAGCGTCCGGTCGGGCAGTGTGAGGGTGACGGTCTGCCGCCAATCCTCCAGCGCGCCCTTGGCCGGTGCATCGGTGCGCTGGGTCAGCAGCAGCCGGGCGCGCCGCTTGATGATCAGCGTTTCCGGTTCTTCCGTCAGCCCGTCCAGATGCTTCGCGGCACTGGTCACGCCCTCGTCGTTGCCCCCGGCGATCCACAGCGGGGCACCGGGTGCAAGGCGGGAGGCAAGCGCGTGCAGCGCCATCTCGAACCCGGCCCAACCGCGCGGCAGGCGCAGCACGGCGCCATCGAACGGCCCCTCCGCCGGCCAGGGCGTGGCGGCCTGCCCACCTGTGGCGAGCCGGTTCCACACCACCACGTCCGCACCGCCATCGCGGAGCGCGTCGGCGATGGCACCGTCGCTGTCGAAGGCGACGAGAATCCGGCCCTGCGGCCGGATTTCGGACAGGGCTTCGGCGGCCACGGCGGCGACGGTGGAGTCGCGGTCCGTGGCCCGATTGTCGAGACGTGCCAAAGAATTAACCCTTGTCGCGCATCAGCCGCGCCTTGTCGCGCTGCCAACTGCGGTCCTTCTCACTCTGACGCTTGTCGTGCTTCTTCTTGCCGGTGGCGAGGCCGATCTCGACCTTGGCATAGCCACGGTCGTTGAAATAGACCGACATCGGCACCAGCGTGACGCCCTTCTGCTTGATCCCGGCCGCGAGCTTGTCCAGCTCGCGGCGGCGGACCAGCAGCTTGCGCGGCCGCTTCGGCTCATGCTGATCGATGCGGCCGGCCTGGAGATATTCGGGGATGTACGCGTTGAACAGGTACAGCTCCCCGCTCTTCAGACCGGCATAGGCCTCGTTCACACTGGCGCGACCGCCGCGCAACGACTTCACCTCCGACCCGGTCAGCATGATTCCGGCTTCGAGGACATCGTCGATGAAGAAGTCGAACCGCGCGCGGCGGTTCTGCGCCGCGTATTTTTTAGCTTCCTCGCGCGTCGCCAAGTCTCTCTCCTATACGGCCCGTTCCGTCACTCAGGACAACAGGCCGGCTTTGGTCATGGCTCCACGCACGGCGGTACGGGCGGTCTCGGTCGCCGGAACCAGCGGCAGGCGCACCTCGTCGCTGCCGAGGCCGAGCAGGCTGGCGGCGAACTTGACCGGCGCCGGGCTGGTTTCGACGAACATCGAGTCGTGGACCGGCGACAGCACGTCGCGCAGGCGGAACGCCTCCTTCAGGTCGCCCTTCGCCCAGGCGGTCTGCATGGCGGAGCACAGCGCCGGCGCGATGTTCGCGGTGACGGAGATGCAGCCCACCCCGCCCTGCGCGTTGAAGGCCAGCGCCGTGGCATCCTCGCCCGACAGCTGGATGAAGTCGGAGCCGACCTCCTGCAGCAGGCGGGACGGGCGGGACAAATCGGCGGTCGCGTCCTTCACACCGACGATGTTGGGCAGCTTTGCAAGCCGCGCCATCGTCGCCACAGACATATCCACGACACTGCGGCCCGGAATGTTGTAAATGAAGATCGGCAAATCCGCCGCGTCATGGATCGCCTTGAAATGCTGGTACAGACCCTCTTGAGACGGCTTGTTGTAGTAGGGCGTGACCACGAGCGCCGCCTGCGCGCCGGCCTGCTTGGCATGGCGGGTCAGGGCGATGGCCTCGTCGGTCGAGTTGGAACCGGTTCCGGCCATCACCGGAACCTTGCCGCCGGCCGCCTCGATGCACAGCTCCACGACGCGGTTGTGTTCTTCATGGGACAGGGTCGGCGACTCGCCGGTGGTGCCGCAGGGTACAAGACCGTGCGTGCCCTGCGCGACCTGCCACTCCACGAAGGACTGGAAGGCCTTCTCGTCCACTTTCCCGCCCTTGAACGGAGTCAGAAGGGCGACGATGGAACCGTGGAACATGGCTGCCTCCTCAGTCGGCTTAGCTGGAAAAAAGAGTTGCGCACATTATCCCTCCCCGCCGCCCTCGGCAAGAGCGCCCGGACCTCTGTTTTTGCGGGTCTCCTCACCCTTTTCGCGGCGCTTCCCGGCGCCCTTCCCGCCGCGGCGCTGAGCCCGCAGGACATCGTCCTCTACCGCGAGGCCTTCAGGCTCGCCAATGACGAGCGTCTTTCGGAAGCGCTGGCCTCAGCATCGAACGCGCAAGACCCGTTACCGGCGAAGGTTCTGCGCTGGATCGCGCTCGCCAACCCGGGCGGCGGCAGCTTCACCGACATCGCCGCCTTCATCCGCGAGAATCCGGACTGGCCGAACATGGCGGCGCTGCGCCGTCAGGCGGAAATGGCGATGCCCGATATCCCGCCGGCCGACGTGGTGGAGTGGTTCCGCCAGAGCCCGCCGCAGACCAACGACGGCTTCGTCCGCTACGCCGACGCACTGATCGCGACCGGCAGCGTCGATCGTGCGACCACACTGATCCGCAAGCAGTGGGCCGACGCCACCTTCACGGCGGACGAAGAGGCCACCTTCCTCTCCCATTACACGCCCTATCTGCGCCAGCAGGAACACAAGGCGCGCATCGACCGGCTGCTCTGGGCCAAGCAGGAGGCTCCGGTCCGCCGGATGCTGCCCTTCTTCGACGAAGCCTATGACGCGCTGATCGAGGCGCGCATCGCGCTGGACGGCGACAGTGCGGGCGCCGAGGCGATCCTGTCGCGCGTGCCGCCCAGCCTGCTCAACGATCCGGGCCTGATGTTCGACCGTGCCCGCTATTTGCGGCGCAAGGGCGACGATGCCGGCGCGCTGGAAATCATCGCCCAGGCCGGCACCGACATGGGCCGTCCGCAATCCTGGTGGTCGGAACGGCATCTGCTGGCCCGCCGGGCGATGGAGCGCGGCGACTACAACCTCGCTTACCGGCTGGTCAGCGCCAACGGCATGAGCGAGGGCAGTTCCTTCGCCGATGCGGAGTTCCTGTCGGGCTTCCTGGCGCTTCGTTTCCTCGACAAGCCGTCGGAAGCCTTCACCCACTTCCACAAGCTGTACCGCTCCGTCACCGCGCCGATCAGCAAGGCGCGCGGCGCCTATTGGTGCGGCCGTGCCGCAGAGGCATTGGGCCAGACCGGACCGGCGCGCGACTGGTATGCCAAGGCGGCGACCTACCCCACCACCTTCTACGGTCAGCTGGCTTTCCGGCATGTCTCCGGGGGGGCGGTGACCCTGCCGACACCGCCGACCGTGTCGAGCGCCGAGACGGCCGCCTTTAACAAGCGCGAGGTGGTGCGCGTCGCCCGCCTGCTGGCGGAGATCGGCGGCAATGCGTCCGATCAGGTGACCGGGTTCGTCCGCCGCCTGAGCCTGGACGCCAAGACGCCGGCCGACTATGTGCTCACCGCCCGGCTGGCCAGCGACCTCGGCCGGCGCGATCTGGCGGTGGCAGCTGCCAAGGACGCCGCCCAGAACGAGGTGTTCCTGGTCGAGGCCGGCTATCCGATGATCGATGCCCGCCCGTCTGCACCGGAACTGGCGCTGATCCACGGCATCATCCGGCAGGAAAGCACCTTCAACCCCACCATCGTCTCGTCCGCCGGTGCGCGCGGGCTGATGCAGTTGATGCCGACGACGGCGCAGCTGGTGGCGGGAAAGCTGGGGCTAAAGCACACGAACGCGCGGCTGACCGCCGACCCCGGCTACAACGTCACGCTGGGCTCGGCCTATCTGGCCGAACTGATCGACCGTTTCAACGGGTCCTGGGTGCTGGCGATCGCCGGCTACAACGCCGGTCCGAACCGGGTGCGCCAGTGGCTGCAGACCTATGGCGATCCTCGCACGGAGACCATCGACGTGGTCGATTGGATCGAACTGATCCCGATCTCCGAAACCCGCAACTATGTCCAGCGCGTGCTGGAGGCGGTGCAGGTCTATCGCGCCCGTCTGAACGGCGACCGGGCCGAGCCGAACCTGGACAGGGATCTGCGGCGGTAAGCAGTTCGGGTTGGGGAGGGGAGCAGCGCCCCCTCCCACGGTCCTTTACAGTACAGCGACGCCGTCACGCCGTCGTCGGGTTGGGCATGCCCGGCATCGGCTCGTCGGCCGGCGGGGGGACTTCCGGCAGGATGCCGGGGTTGTCGGGCACCGGATAAGGATCGGGCGTCGTCGGCCGGCCGGGCTGCGGCGGATTCGGGTTGGACGGCGGCGGAATCTCGCCGGGGGTGGACGGCTTCTGCGGTTCGCTCATACGGGAACTCCTTCGCAAGGGTGGCCATGGGGCGCAAGGGTGGCCCTGGGGGTGGCCCTGGGATAACGCGTCAGTCGACCGTCCGTTCAATCGCCCGGCCGCCGGCCTGAACGTCTTGCCCGGCCCCCTCGACCGTGTTGCAGCCGGTCAGCATGGCCGCCAGCGCCATCAGAAAGGTCAGGATCACCATCTCGCGCGCGGGGAACGGGATGGCGCGGGCGGTGGCGCGCTGCCGGCGGTTCTTGGCGTGCTGCATGGTGTCTCTCCGGTCTGGGGTGGGGCTGGGAGAAGGAAATCAGCGATTGCGATCGGGCGATGGCCGGGGCGTCGTTTGTCTCTGTTTCTGACAACGGAATGACAGCGGCTTGGTTCCGCACCCCACCTCGCCGCCATGCAGTGAATGCAACGGTCCTTTCGAGGCGCCCTAAAACCTTGACGCGGTACGCCCACCGGGCAAGATGACCAGCTTTTGCGCAGTCTGCCTGCTTTCCGGTCAAGCCCTACCGTCCGGCGGCACGGCACAGGCCGCGACACCACCCTCTTCCACCACAGGTTTCGTCATGAGCACCGCCACCCTGCCCGCCCCGGAGCCGTTGCGCGCGCGCCTTGCCGCCCACATCGGCGAACTGCTGCGGCTGGCGGCGCCGGTCATCGTCTCCCGCGCCGGCCTGATGGTGATGATGGCGGTCGACACCGCCATCGTCGGCCGTTTCTCCGCCCAGGAGCTGGCCTATTACGGGCTGGCCCATCTACCCGGCAACATCATGGTGGGCAGCGGGGTCGGCCTGCTGATGGGCACCGTGATGATCACCGCCCACGCCTTCGGCGCCGGCAACGATGCGGACTGCGGGCGGGCATGGCGGCGGTCGGTCCCCTATGCGCTGCTGCTGGGGGTGCTGTTCGCCCTGGTCTCGCTGCTCGGCGTTCCGCTTTTCCAGGCCGGCGGCCAGACCGCGGAGATGTCTGCCGGCGGCGCCCATGTGCTGGCGGTTCTGGGCCTCGGCGCGCCGGGCATGATGCTCTACATCACCACCGGCTTCTTCCTGGAGGGCGTCAAGCGCCCATGGCCGGGCATGGTCGCCATGGTGATCGGCAACATCGTCAATGCGGCGCTGGCCTGGGCGCTGGTGTGGGGCCATGCCGGGCTGGAGCCGCTGGGAGCGGTCGGCTCCGCCTGGGCGACCACCATCGTGCGCTGGGCCATGGGGCTGGGGCTCGTCGCCTATGTCTGGTGGATGCGCGACCATGACCGCTGGCAGGTCCGCCGGCCGGTGTCCGACTGGTGGAGCGGTGCCGCACGCCAGCGTCACCTCGGCTACGCCGCCGGGCTCAGCATCGGGGTGGAGAGCGGAGCTTTCGGTGGGCTCGGCCTGTTCGCCGGCATGATCTCCCCACTGGCGCTGGGCGCCTACACGGTCGGGCTGAACCTGACCGCCCTGCCCTTCATGGCGGCTGTCGGACTTGCCTCGGCCACCGCGGTGCGGGTCGGCGTCGCCTATGGCCGCGGCGACCGCAGCGACATGGCACTGGCCGGCTGGACCGGCCTCGGCGTCACCAGCGCCATCCTGGCCTGCGTCGGCATTCTCTATCGCAGCGTGCCCGACGCGCTGGGCGCCATCTACTCCAACGATCCGCAGCTGCTGGAGGCGGTGGTGCCGCTGATCGCCTTCACCGCCTGGATCCTGATCGCCGACGGCGGCCAGACGGTGATGGCGAACGCGCTGCGCGGCCGGCACGACGCCTGGATCCCGACGGCACTGCACTTCTTCTCCTACGCGGTGGTGATGATTCCGGTATCGGCCTTCCTGGTCTTCGGCCTCGGCCACGGTGCCCATGGGCTGTTCGAGGGAATCCTGATCGCCAGTCTGGTATCGGTCACCATCCTCTCGCTCCGATTCGCGTATTTGAGCCGGCGCTGAGCCGGCTTTTCAGCCCCGAATCGTTGTGTGCAATTGCGAGAGTTGCTATATTTCCTGGGCAAAACCTTCGGCCCGCAAGGCCAGTGACTGCCGCGGATTCGTCAAGCGGCGGCGCATACGAAGAATGAGTGTCCTGCTTGAGCAATACGCCCCTTCCTCCCGCCTCCGACATCGCGCCGATCAACATCGAAGACGAGATGCGGAAATCGTATCTCGACTACGCGATGAGCGTGATCGTGAGCCGCGCCCTGCCCGACGTCCGCGACGGGCTGAAGCCGGTGCACCGGCGCATCCTCTACGCGATGAAGGAGGGCGGGTACGACTCGACCAAGCCCTATAAGAAGTCGGCGCGCATCGTCGGCGACGTGATGGGTAAATACCACCCGCACGGCGACAGCGCGATCTACGACGCCATGGTCCGCATGGCGCAGGACTTCTCGATGCGCCTGCCGCTGATCGACGGCCAGGGCAATTTCGGTTCGATGGACGGCGACCCGCCGGCGGCGATGCGCTACACCGAGGCGCGTCTGGCCAAGTCGGCGGAAGCGCTGCTGGACGACATCGACAAGGACACCATCGACTTCCAGGCCAGCTACGACGATTCGGGCCGGGAGCCCACCGTCGTCCCGGCCCGCTTCCCGAACCTGCTGGTGAACGGCGCCGGCGGCATCGCCGTCGGCATGGCGACCAACATCCCGACCCACAATCTGGGCGAGGTGATCGACGCCTGCTGCGCCTACATCGACAACCCCGACGTCACGCTCGAAGAGCTGATGGAGCATGTGCCCGGCCCCGATTTCCCGACGGGCGGCCTGATCCTCGGCCGCTCGGGCAGCCGGGCGGCCTTGCAGACCGGGCGCGGCTCGATCATCCTGCGCGCCAAGACCCATTTCGAGGAGGTGCGCAAGGACCGCACCGCCATCGTCGCGACCGAGATCCCCTATCAGGTCAACAAGGCCAAGCTGATGGAGCGCATCGGCGAGGTCGTGAACGACAAGATCATCGAGGGCATCGCCGACCTGCGCGACGAATCCGACCGCGACGGCGTGCGCGTGGTGGTCGAGCTGAAGCGCGACGCGGTTCCCGACGTGGTGCTGGCCCAGCTGTTCCGCCATACCCAGCTCCAGACCTCCTTCGGCGTCAACATGCTGGCGCTGAACGGCGGCCGCCCGGAGCTGATGCATCTGCTGCAGATCATCACCGCCTTCGTCCGCTTCCGCGAGCAGGTCATCACCCGCCGGACCGAGTTCCTGCTGGGCAAGGCGCGCGAGCGGGCGCACACCTTGGTCGGTCTGGCGGTCGCCGTCGCCAACCTGGATGCGATGATCGAACTGATCCGCAGCGCCCCCGACCCGGTCTGGGCGCGCGAGGAGATGATGAACCGCGAATGGCCGGTCCATGACGTCGGCCCGCTGATCGAACTGATCGACGAGCCGGGCCGCGGCGTCAGCGAACAGGGCACCTACCGGCTGTCGGAAGTCCAGGCGCGCGCCATTCTCGACCTGCGCCTGCACCGCCTGACCGGGCTGGAGCGCGACAAGATCGGCGCCGAGCTGACCGACGTCACCGACCAGATCGCCGATTTCCTCGCCACGCTCGCCAACCGGCCGAAGCTGATGGGGATCCTGCGCGACGAGCTGGTCGAGATGAAGGAGCGGTTCGGCACCCCGCGCCGCACCGAGATCCAGGATCTGGAGTTCGAGGCCGACATCGAGGACCTGATCCAGCGCGAGGACATGGTCGTCACCGTCAGCCAGTCCGGCTATGTGAAGCGGGTGCCGCTGTCGACCTACCGTGCGCAGAAGCGCGGCGGCAAGGGCCGCTCCGGCATGTCGATGAAGGCGGAGGATGCGGTCAGCGACCTGTTCGTCGCCAACACCCACACGCCGCTGCTGCTGTTCTCGAACCGCGGCATGGTCTACAAGCTGAAGGTCTACCGGCTGCCGCTGGGCAACCCGCAGGCGCGCGGCAAGGCCTTCGTCAACCTGCTGCCGCTGATCGACGGGGAGACCATCACCACCGTCCTGCCGCTGCCGGAAGACGAGGCCGCCTGGTCCGACCTGCACGTCGTCTTCGCCACGTCGAAAGGCAACGTGCGCCGCAACCGCATGTCCGACTTCGCCAACATCCGCTCCAACGGCCTGATCGCCATGAAGCTGGAGGAGGAAGGCGAGCGGCTGATCGGCGTCCACACCTGCTCGGAAACCGACGACATCCTGCTGGCGACCCGCGGCGGCAAGTGCATCCGCTTCCCGGTGGACGATGTGCGCGTCTTCGCCGGCCGCACCTCCACCGGCGTGCGCGGCATCAAGCTGGCCGACGGGGACGAGGTGGTGTCGCTGTCGATCCTGGCCCATGTCGACGCCACGCCCGAGGAACGCGCCGCCTTCTTCAAGATGAAGCGCGACGAAGGGCTGGAGATGGAGGGCGAGGCCGCTCCGGAAGCCGATGAAGTGCCGACCGACAGCGTCACCCTGTCGCAGGAGCGGTACGAAGAATTGAAACAGAAGGAACAGTATATTCTCACCGTCTCCGACCGCGGCTATGGCAAGCGCAGCTCGTCCTACGAGTATCGCACCGCCGGACGCGGGGGCCAGGGCATCTGGAACATGGAGATGGGCGAGCGTAACGGCTCCATCGTCGCCGCCTTCCCGGTCGAATCGAACCATCAGGTGATGATGGTCACCAACGGCGGCCAGGTGATCCGCATGCCTCTGCACGATGTGCGGGTGGCAGGCCGCAAGACGCTGGGCGTCACGCTGTTCCGCGTGGGGGCGGACGAACGCGTGGTGTCCGTCGCCACCATCGCCGAGGAAGAGGGCGAGAATGGCGTGGGTGAGAACGGCGTCGGAGAGACTGGAGTCGAGGACGGCGGTGACGCCAACGGTTCGGTCGGGTCGGTCGGCGATGCCGGCGGCACCACCGGGCCGAACGAATAACGGACGGGCCTAAAGGGGAACCCATGGCGACCAGCCAGACCGAGACCAGCCAGGGTCGTCGAATCGGTGTCTATCCAGGCACCTTCGATCCGATCACCAACGGTCACATGGACATCATTCAGCGCGCTGCCCGTCAGGTCGACCACCTGATCATCGGCGTCGCCCGGAATGCAGGCAAGGGGCCGCTCTACTCCACGGACGAGCGGGTCGCCATGGTTCGCGAGGATGTGGCCGCGCTGAATGCCGGCGGGGCCAGCATCGAGGTGCGGGCGTTCGACAATCTGCTGATGCATTTCGCCATCGAGATGAACGCCCGCGTCATCATCCGCGGCCTGCGCGCCGTCTCGGACTTCGAATATGAATTCCAGATGGCGGGCATGAACGCCCGGCTGAACCCGAAGGTCGAGACGATCTTCCTGATGTCGTCGGAGAAGCACCAGTTCATCTCCTCGCGCTTCGTCAAGGAGATCGGGCGCCTGGGCGGCGACATCCGACATTTCGTCTCGGCCCGTGTCGCCGAACGGCTGGCCGAACGCTTCGCGCTGGAGGCCGGCAACGGCACTGTCCCGACGACCAGCCAGACCTGACCTTCGAAGCCATGGGTTTGATGGGCGGATTCGATGCAAAATCCTGCATCCGCCATCAAGCCCATGGTTGACCTTTCAGGCGCGTCTTTCTATGGTGCGCCCACTTCCGGCGGGGGCCAGCTTCCCACCGCCGCGCTGGATGATCCGGTAGCTCAGTCGGTAGAGCACGTGACTTTTAATCATGTGGCCGTGGGTTCGAATCCCACCCGGATCACCATCCCCTCAAATTCCCATAAAGCGAAGACAGCGAATTCTCGCGGACCATAAATGTGGTCTTTTGGAACCGCACATCAGCAAGGTTGCATCCCCCTTCTCGCACTTTCCGTTCGTAACCCATGAAAGGAAATCGATAAGGGTAAGCCCCAATTTAATCTCCTTGTGATCCTATTAAGACTCACAATGGTTAGAGACTAAGGGGTTTTGGCTATGGACCGGTTGATGAATGCGTCTGTTCGGGCGAAGGTGATTGCAGCTTTCTCGGTGCTCTTAATCTGCACCGCGCTGCTTGGCCTGTTTGCGATCAACCGCATGTCATCCGTCAATGACGAGGCGGCTGAGATTCGCGACAATTGGCTGCCTTCGGTCGTTGCCGTCTCCGATCTCTATTCGACCTTCTATTCATACCGGACGGTCGAAGGCGCTTTGATCGCAGTACAGGACGAGGCCGAAATCCGCAAGGAAGAGGAAAGCCTTGACCAAGCCATCCGGACGATCGACCAGAAGCGCGCCGTGTATGAAGGCATGTTGACGCCCGGCTGGGAAACCGAGACCTATCGAAAACTCGTCGATTCTCTCAATCGATATTTCGCTATCAGTCGGGACCAGTTGCGCCCGCTCGCCCGCAAGAACGATACGGCTGCGATCTCCGGATTGTTCACTGGCGAATCGCGACAGGAATTTCGCACTGCCAAGGCAATTCTGGAAGAGCTGGTGAACTTCAACCGGGTCGAGGGAGTGAAGGCGGCGGACAACGGCGCCAAGATCTACGTCGCCTCGCGCAACTGGATCATCGTTGCGATCCTGGTGGCGGCAATGGCTGGCTTCGGCGCCGCTCTGCTGATCCTCACCGCAGTCGTAAAGCCGCTCCATGCGCTGACCGGCACCATGGGCCGGTTGGCGAACCGGGAGATGAGCACAGAGATTCCCGGGACGGCTCGCCAGGACGAGCTGGGCGCCATGGCCCGCGCGGTCCAAGTGTTCAAGGACAACATGATCGAGGCCGACCGCCTCGCTGCCGTCGAAGCCGCCGAACAGCAGGCCAAGACGCGCCGCGCCCAAGCCGTCGAGCGGTTGCTCACCGGCTTCGAAAATTCCTCGACCGCCGCCCTGCGCACCGTGGCAGCCGCCGCGTCGGAGTTG